>CABZWT010000011.1:0-32131 GCA_902529525.1 Actinomycetota bacterium | reverse complement strand
ATTTCAGCAAAGTCTAATGATGGACTCATTATGGGACTTCGCCACATGAGGTACCCGATAGAGGGAGTCCAATTTCATCCGGAATCTATTCTCACTGAGAATGGCCTAGCTCTAATCAGAAATTTTCTAGAGCTATAGAAAACCTCTATCCTCCGTCAGGTGTAGGAGTGGGTTCTGGCTCAGGAGTAGGAGTAGGTTCTGGCTCAGGTTCAGGAGTAGCTTCCGGTTCAGGTTCAGGAGTAGCTTCCGGTTCAGGTTCAGGAGTAGCTTCCGGCTCAGGAGTAGGCTCAGCTTCGCTAGCAACACCAACACAAATCGACACTGTACTTTCTGGGGCTACTGGTGTTCCTGCTACTGGGGTCTGAGAGACTACCCTTCCTATACTCGGCGATCCAGGCTCAACTTCACAGTCAGTTGGAGGATCAACAAATAAGTCTCTGCTACCTAAAAGGAGCGCTGCTGCTTCATCCTCTAGCCCAATAACAGATGGAACCTCAACTGTTGAAGGCCCAACAGACACTTGGACCGTGACAACGTCTTCAAGGCTATGGTCAGTTCCTCCCTCAGGGGAAATCGAAAGGATTATGTCAACTTCATCATCAGGATTTTCTATTTCGACTTCCTCAATAATGACAGTCCAGCCTCTGCCAACTAATTGATCATCGATCACTGAGCGATCTCTTCCGACAAGATTGTTCGGGATAAGATCGCTTACTCGACCGTCTGAGACTCTGATTACTACTACGTTATTTGGCTCCAATGGCGAGCCTGCTTCGGGTTCCTGTTCAGCGACAACACCAACATCATAATCATTGGTTTTAATTGTATAGATTTCAATATTTTGAAAGCCTTCATTCCGCAACCGATTCAATGCTTCTTCCTGTGTTAGACCCACTGCAACTGGAACCTGCTTTGCTTCAGGACCGACACTTACAACAAGATCCACAGCTTCACCAGGTTGTATTTCAACTCCAGGCTCAGGGTCTTGACTAAGGACCCTGTCGGAAGGTATATCTGTTCTAATTTCAGTTGTGAGCCGCCCTACTTCCAACCCTCTAGCTTGCAGTAGCGAAACTGCTTGATCTCTACCTAGGTCAACCACGAAGGGAACAACGACTGCGTCTGATACGACTGGGGCCGGTGTCCCTGTTTGAACTGGATTCGTATCCGAATCAGAGGAATCCCCAATAGCGTTTACTAAAAGAATGATGAGCGCCACAAGCGCTACAAGAAGACCGACTGTAAGTAATCCCCATAGCCAAATCCGTCTATCATTCCGCTCATAAGGGTCAAAATACTGCGGTGGGTATGGGGGCCCTGGGTAGTTTGGATCGGTCATCCCCTGAGTTGCATGAACTGGATTGACTCGTGTGGCCGCATCTTCCATTGGGTCAATGGCTGCTGTGGCTTCAGTGATTTCTGAAAGGCCTTCGGGCCCTAAGGAATGCCAGCCAGAGAGAAATTTTTCGAGATCTGATTGGAGTTCTTCTGCACGACTATATCTTTGATCCGGTTCTTTGTTTAATAGCTTTGCAGTTATTGCCTGAAGGGCTTCCGCAACGCCTGGGCGCCTTGAGGAAATAAGTTCCGGTTGTTCTTGTACATGCTTGTATGCGATTGAAACTGGGCTATCTCCACTGAAGGGTGGAGTTCCGGTAAGCATTTCGTACATAACGATTCCGAGTGAGTACAGATCGCTTCGACCATCTAAAGGTTTTCCTTGTGCTTGTTCCGGAGAAAAATATGTCGCCGTTCCCATCACAGCTCCTGTTTGGGTAAGGTCAGTTTGTCCATTTCCGGAAATAGCAGTCGCTATGCCGAAATCAGCGACCTTTATTTGACCCGAATCCGAAACAATCACATTTCCAGATTTCATGTCACGGTGCACCACATCGTTCTTATGGGCAAAACCAAGAGCTGATGCAATCTCTTTCGCTATTTCTGCTGCTTGCACAGCTGGAAGAGGTCCCTCTGTTCGAATGACTTCAGAAAGGCTTCTTCCTTCAACATATTCCATCACTATGTAATATGTTTTTCCTTCTCTGCCCCAGTCATATACGCCAACAATATTTGGGTGGCTTAAATTTGCGGCAGCTTGAGCTTCTCGGCGAAATCGCTCAACAAAAGCAGGGTCAGTAGCGAATTCAGGGAATAAAACCTTTACAGCGACAGGCCGGCCGAGAAGCTGATCCTGTGCAAGAAAAACTTCAGCCATACCTCCGCGAGCGAGTCGCCGTTGAAGTTCATATCTTCCGCCTAAAATTATTGGCCCTTGTTCGGACATAGGGACAAAGTTTAATAGCCAACGAGGGTCAGATAGGTTCACCCTAGGAAGTCAGTAACATAAAAGTCATCTTTGGGGCCCTCTTTGAGTTAAAACTACTCTAGGAAACCTTGAATTTTTAAGGCTTCCAAAAGAACTTCTTTGGCTATTGGGGCTGCATCAGTACCTCCGGTTAATTGCCCCTGCCCAGGTACTGACTCAACAATTACAGCTATAGCTAATGTTGATTCACGATCGTTAGGACCGGCATACCCAATGATCCAACCGTGGGTGTCGTCGGGACGATCAGCGTCAACTTGAGCGGTCCCTGTTTTCCCACCAACAACTACTCCGGGTATCGCCAAATTTGTTGCTGTTCCCGAAGCCGCGGTCATCTCCATAGCTAATTGCAAACTGAGCGCATCTTGCCGTGAAAGGACACTTTGCCAAATTAATGGTTTGTAGACTTCGATGAGTTCTCCATTCTGGTCAGTGAATGAATCCATCAGGTGAGGTTTCATCAAAATTCCATCATTAGCGATAGTTGCCGCAACAAGAGCCATCTGCAGAGGTGTTGCTTTGACATTAAATTGCCCAATTCCTGATTGAGCAAGGGCCGGTGTGTTCTCAAGGATGGGAATTGGAGGTTCATTATCTGTTTCCCCTACTTGTTTTCCGAAATCGTTTGGGAAGATAGATTCCGCTGGGGAAGGAAGATCTATCGGCGGAATCTCATTAAAGCCAAACTTTTCAGAAGTTTCGATTAGAGACTCAGCTCCAACGATTTCTGCTGCCAATTCAGCAAACGTGGTATTGCAAGAAACACGTAAACCCTCAAGGATGTCTCCGCCGCATGTCGAACCTGCGTAGTTCTGGAGTGGAAATGTAGTAAGAGGCGGCGTGTATGTCGCTCTTATATCAAATTCTGGCTCCGTTAGAGTGGCAGATGTTGAAGTCAGCGCTGCTGACGCGGTGACAAGCTTAAAGGTTGAACCTGGGAAGAAAATTTCTCTATACATTTTGGGTAGACGTGGATCTTCTCCTGTGGGAAGGGATGAATATTCTTCCCAAGCTTTCTCTCCTGCTTGTAGGTCTGAAGATCCAAAAATACTTGGGTCATAGGAGGGATAACTCCAAAACGCGAGAATGGCTCCTGTTCTTGGATCAACTACGACAACAGAGCCGTTTCGTTCACCCAGAGCTTCTTTCGCTGTTTCTTGCAGAGAATGATTAATCGTTATGGTGAGGTCGGCTGAGGTGTCGGTGACAGTAAAGATGTCTTTCAAGCTGTTAAATTGTTGCGTTTCCTTTTGTCCTGCGAGTTGGTCGTTGTAATAGCGCTCTAATCCATCAGCCCCATATTGAAATGAGAAGAAGCCAGTTGAATGGGCATATAAGTCTCCATATGGGTAAGTGCGTTCATATTCGAGCTGGCCTTCGACCTTAAACGACTCCGCGATTATCTCTCCGTCTATTGTGATAATTTCTCCTCGTTCGCGATTAAAATCACGGACCACTGACCTCATGTTGCTTGGATTTTCTTGAAGTTCTTTTTGTTGGAAGATCTGAATTCTGTTCAATTGCACAAAGAGGGCCACAAAACAAAGAATGAGTGCTATTCCTAAAATTCGTATGTTTCGGTTCATCCGGCCCCCATTCTCGTAGGGTTCTCATCTGTTTCGTCTCTACGAGCCTCATCAGAAATTCTGAGAAGGAGTGCTAGCAGGACCCAGTTCGCTAGCAGAGAGCTTCCCCCATAACTTACGAATGGAAGAGTGACCCCAGTAAGTGGAAGGAGGCGGACGACACCAGCGATAATGATAAACGCCTGAAACCCTAGCAAGGTTGTTAGCCCAGCAGATAAGAGTTTTTCGAATGGGCGTGTAGATGTTAAAGCAATCTTTAATCCAGACCCCACTAAAAGGAGAAAAAGAGTTAAAACTGCAGTCGTCCCTACGAGCCCTAGCTCTTCTCCAATAGCTGCGAGTATGAAGTCCGTTTCAACTGCAGGAATATTTTCAGGAGTGCCTACACCTAGTCCGGTACCTGTGAATCCTCCCTCTGCAAGAGCAAATGAACTCTGGACTATTTGATATCCGTCCCCAGTTGGGTCATCAAAGGGCCTTAGCCATATGTCGACTCGTTCTTGGACGTGTGAGAATTGACTCCAAGCTAGGAGCGCACCTCCAGAAAAAAGAGCTCCGCTCATTATCAAATATGATATTTTTCCAGTTGATATCCAAAGCAAAGCTACAAAAAGTGTGAAGAAAAGAAGGGAAGAACCAAGGTCTTTCTCTGCAACCATAACGATGAGAGAAACCCCCCAAGCAAGAAGTATCGGCCCAAGATGTCGAAGTTCGGGAATAGCTACCCCAAACCGGCCGACACCTGTTGTTGATAGAACATCGCGCTTTTCAACAATGTACGCAGAAAAGAAAATAGCTAGAACAATTTTTGCAAATTCGCCTGGTTGGAAGTTGATTGAACCTATTGATACCCATATTTTCGCTCCATTGATTTCTCGGCCGAACCCTGGAATTAACGGCATTATGAGAAATACGATACCGATAGTCATCAATATGTACCGGTATTGCTCTAACCGCCGAACTTGTGGGATCAGGACAAGGGTGGCAACAAATGCTACGACACCGATTAGTGTCCATGTCGCCTGTAACCCCGCTAAGTCTTTATCCAGACGAGCAATGACGAAATACCCAATACCGTTCAGAAGACCTGCTAATGGCAATAAAGAAAAATCTGCTCGAGGGGCAAACTTTCTTACCGCAAGATGAGCTAGAAGAAGAAGTAAAAGAATTCCTATTAAAAATGGAACAATATTTGCGGGTATTGAAGATGACCTCCCCAAACTGGCTAGGACATATCCAGCTACAACAAGAACAGCGACAAAAAGGAGAAGGAAGAATTCGATGTTACGATTTCGGGATTTCATATCTGTGAATATCAATCAGTTTTCATTTTGTTTCTCAGTTATCTCTTCTTGCAGCGCATCTAAATATTTAGATGCTTCTTGAAGAGTTTCAAACTGAGGTTTTTGTTTGATTTCTTCAACAGTTCTTTCATCAAGGTCACGTCCAAGTATTGGTCGTCGCTCTTCAACCGTTGGGTCAAACCATAAAATGCTGCTTGTTCTTCCTTGATATATCAGTATTTGCGAATTCTCTATAGATGTATCACCAACTTGTTCGAAACTAACGAAGTAATTGTCTCGAGCATAGCGTCCGATAAATACACCAATAATCAAAAGCATTACGAGCGCTGTGACTATAAGTTTTCTGATATTTTCAGGGGTTGTTTCCCATTCAGTTGCCCCTTCAGGTCTATTTCCAAGACTGCGTGAGGTAGTTGAAAAAGAAAAGGATGAGGTTTGGTGTGATGTAGGTACTGAAATAGGAGAAGCGGTCGAAGGTGTAGTGGACTCCTCACCTTCTTTCACATCGACAATTACAACTGTTGTGTTGTCATTTCCTCCGTTGGAGTTAGCTAACCGAACAAGCTGCTCAGCAGCTTCTTGTGGACTATCGACCTTCTCGAGAATGTGTCGAATTTCTGCTGCAGATACTTCATTACTTAGACCATCTGTACATAAAAGGAAACGGTCGTCTTTATGTATCGGGATCTCCCAGCAATCTACATTCGCCTCTACATCAATTCCTAGCGCACGGGTGATGATATTCCGGTGAGGATGACTTTCTGCTTCTTTCTCAGTAATTTTTCCTTCGCGCCTCATCTCCTCGACAAGACTATGATCTTCAGTTATTTGGGAAAATTCACCTTGAGATAGAAGATAAATCCGTGAGTCGCCAATATTAGCTACGGCAAGTGTTTCAGCATTTCCTGTAGATGGTTCAACCAAAGTTATTCCGCAAAGGGTTGTACCCATCCCTTCTAATTCAGAATTTGTTTCTGCTATTGCACGCACCGCAGTATTCGCTTCGATCACTTGATCTCGAAATGATTGAACTGTTGAGTATGTTTGCTTCTCAAAGAGTTTTATTGCAGCGATTTCAGATGCTGCTTCTCCACCGCGGTGCCCCCCCATGCCATCTGCGACAATAAAGAGGGAATTACTAACTGCTAGAAAATCTTGATTCATTTTCCGGATTTTTCCGACGTCTGTTACGAAACCCAAATCGAAAGATGATGAAGACGTCTTTAAATCTGCAATGATGCGGTCGTCACTCATTTAGCCTCAAGTACTGTGTTACCAATTTGAATACGGTCTCGTTGTTCCAATAAGTGAGGTTTCTCTATCTTTTCCCCATTGACGAATGTCCCGTTTGTTGATGTTAAATCCTCAAGATACAGAGTGTTCTCTTCTAGGAAAATACGTGCATGTCTGTGAGACGTAAAGGAGTCACTGATTGTAATTTCACATTCTTCATCACGACCCAGAAACATTTCTTCTTCAAGGGGGTATTCGGTCCCCTGTGTATCTTGCGGTTCGATCGTTAATAAATACGTTGTGGCTGTTTGAGCTTCCTCATTCTTATCCTTTTTTGAGGAACGGATAGGTTTTTTGGGCTTCCGTAGCTGGAGTAGTGACATAATGACGACCCATATAAAGAAGACGTACAGAAGCGCTAAGAAGAGAAACTTTAAAAGCTCTAAAAATTGTTCAGACATTGCTCGTCTCTATTTCACTTAATTTTACCCATCCCTTTGTAGAGAATTGGTGTTTTATCTTCCTTGCCATTTGGGTTTGCGTTTTTCTTTGTAGGCTTTACGACCTTCTTTAGCATCTTCGGTTTGACTAGCGACGATTCGCATTGTTTCACCAAATCTTACCGCCTCTACCCAACCCATATCTTTTGTTCGGGTTGCGACTTCTTTTGTTACTCGTGATGCGATGGGTGCGGATCGACACAGGCGTTGAGCGAGCTCATTAGCCTTTGCTTGGAGTTCTTCATGCGGGTAGATTTCCCAGACAAGTCCTATTTCTTTCGCCCGCTCAGCTGTAATTGTTTCGCCTAGTAGTAATAGTTCCATCGCATGGGACCAATTAAGTTTGTTAGGTAGACGTATCGCCCCAACAATTGTTGGGATTCCAATGCGGACCTCTGGGTATGCGAATGAAGCACGATCGCTAGCTAAAACAAAATCACAAAATGTTACTGCGGTTAAGCCATATCCGATACAAGGCCCATTTACAGCTGCGATGACAGGTTTAAATATCTCCATCCCGCTTTCGAAACTGTTTATTGTGGGTTTTTCCCAAAAGGTTCCCGGAAAAGTGCCGGCGCTTCCTTTTATATCCTTCAGGTCAGCTCCTGCGCAAAACGTATCGCCAGTCCCTGTGAGAATAGCGACCCAAGCAGTTTCGTCTTCTAAGAATTTCTTCCACGCTGCATTAAGGCCTTCGCGCATTGCCCCGTTTATAGTATTGAGATTGTCGGGTCGGTTATAGCTAATAGTGACTACATTGCCATCTTGTTTATATGTAACAGGAGAGTTCGTCATGATTAACTTGCTTCGAATCTGATTTTGTATGAACCAAATTCAATCTGGTCATGGTCTGTGAGTATATGTTGAGAAATTCGGTGCCCATTTACCAAAGTCCCATTCGTCGATCCGAGATCTGATAGGAGATAGCCGTTCTCTCTTAGAAGGACTTCTGCTTGATTTCTACTGATACTTGGGTCATCAATACAGATCGTGGAGTCTTGAAGGCGCCCAATAGTGATGACACGACTTCCGATTAGTTCGCGGTTGCCATTAGGTAATACAAGGGCGCCAGGCGGGCACCCATTTTCATCTTGTTTTAACCGAGCATCGATACGAAGCGTTCCTGTTCGTAAATCTTCTTTCTTTTCTATACTGACGTTAATGGAACCAAGAAAGATATAACTTTCTTGATAACAATAGTCGCGGATAGTTTCTTGTAGTTCTTGTTCTAAAGGCTCTTTAGCTTCAATGAAATTTGAGTAATCACTTTCTGAAATGACGACATCAAAGTCGTTCGGTGCAAGATAGTCACCATGAACGCCTATGCTACGATTCAACTCTATTTCTCTAACAATTTTTCGACTTATTTCGACAGGCTTAAGCTCACTGCTGAAAAATTTAGCGAATGTTCCTTCAACGAACTTCTCGAGTTTATTTTCTACCTTCTTGATTACCACAAACTCACTTTAGTCCTCCATGGAGGTTATTCTCCAATGAGGCCGCGTAAGACCAATTCTTCCCTTGATGGGAAGTCAAATATTAGCGGCGAGCTTAACTCCGGGTCTCTGCAAACGTTGTAGCCGGGAGCATCCGCTGCAGTAAAGTTTCGGGTGGTTGTAGGGTATGTTCCAATCGATGGAGATTGAAGGAATTCCTCCACCCCATCGGAAAGGGCGTTCGCTACGGCTGGAAGATATTCTGCCGATTTAAGTAATCTGGCCTCAGAAGGATTTGCTAAATAGGCGAGTTCTATAAGGGTAGTCGGCGTTTTGGGTCGAGACATCATGCCGTATGTGTCTGTACCGCGATTGTTTAATACTCTGATAACTCCAGCATCGTATTGGCTTGTCCATTGCACCCAGGAGAACTTGTCGAGTGCTTCATAGACAGCTTCGTATACCAGCGTTCCTAATCTTGCTGACTTTACTGAGTTACTTTGCACAAACGTTTCAGCTCCTGGGTCAGATGAAGGGGCGATCATTGGTGCATTGTGATGAATCGAAACCATACCAGCTGCCTGTAGGTGATCTGCGTAAAGCCCGCGAGATGAAAGTGGTATGTGATAGTTCTTTGTTCGAACGAGAAAAGAAGTAATTCCTCTGTTCGCAAGCTCGTCGAGAAATGCTTCAGCTACATCCATGTTGATAGCGTTTTCCCATATCCCTGAATAGTATGCTCCACCGTCAACCCCCCCATGGCCAGGATCAATAGCGATTTGAATATCGGTGACGAGGGTTCCACCAATGACTGGGACTGCGTACCCACATGGAGAGCGAACAATATAACCGTTCTGTGTTTCTGCTAGAACTACAGTATTGATTCCAGTAGTTGTTGTGAGTCCCCATGGTGGGCGTTCTAGGTCCAATTGGGATGTTGTACCAAGTCGCCCCCAATAATCGAGAGTTTTATTTTCATTTGGGACGTTCATTGTGTCTTGATCGAGAGTGAGAAAGAAGTTTGGGCTAATCCCAGTTTCGGTTCCCCAAAAGAGCGTAAGAAGTCCTGTATCGAATTGAGTCCCTAAAGATTCTCCACTGGCAGCAACAACGAGTTCTGATTTTCCATCTCCGTTCATATCCAAAGCTTCGAGTGCATCTCCCCAATGGTCAGCAGGTTCAGCTCCTATTTCGAAGCCATCAGTATTTTGATCGACCGCTATTGACCCTCTACCTGATATGCCTTTCGAATTTCCAAAAAGTATTGTGACTGCTCCAGCTCTTTGGACGGAATCTAAACTTTCAGCAGGGGCACCTATCGCTAGATCTTCGAATGTGTCACCGTTGAAATCTCCGCTTGTAAGGACTGAACCCCATCTATCCCCCTGCTCATTTCGCCCTGGGACGTTGAAGCTTCCCTGATGTAGACGAGATGATCCCGTTATGCTGATTCCTTGTTCTGACCCGAACATGACAGTTACAGCCCCTGTTTGTTTTTTCTTTCCGCTACTTTCATTCGGGGCTCCTATCGCTAGGTCAGTGAAGCCGTC
The DNA here is from genome assembly GCA_902529525.1 of Actinomycetota bacterium. GTDB lineage: Bacteria > Actinomycetota > Acidimicrobiia > Acidimicrobiales > UBA8592 > UBA8592. Next base: position 22,199 of record CABZWT010000011.1, on the reverse strand, counting down.
ATTATTGAAATCGCCAGATGTAAGAACAGCTCCCCAGTGGTCATATGCTTCATTTCTGTCCGGTACATGCGGAATGTTTTGATGCAGGCGAAAGGAATTATCTGTTGTAATCCCTGATGGGCTTCCATATAAGAGTGTCACTGCTCCTGCTTCTGGAAAATGGCCGTACTTTTCTCCCGGTGCCCCTATAGCTAAATCGCTGAAACCGTCATTATTGAAATCGCCAGACGCTAGAGCCGAGCCCCATTTGTCATTTTCTTCCCCGCCATCTGGAATACCCTTGGTCTCTTGGTCGATATCTTGTGATTCGCTGGCTGAAAGACCTGAAGATGAACCATATAAAATTGATATTTTACCTACATCAGTTTTTCCATCTTTATCTTTTTCAGGTGCTGCAACTACTAGATCTTCGTATCCGTCTCCATTAAAATCTCCTACTGAGAGCATGGATCCCCATTTATCTCCTGTCTCATTTCCACCGAAGCTATTTGATGACCCTTGATGAAATGTTTTTCCTATTTCGGTAGCGCCAACACCTTCTGATGATCCAGCGAAAATCCATATCCGCCCTGCGTCAGTCACTGTTCCAATATCTTCATTAGGGGCACTGACAACTAAATCATCGAACCCATCGCCGTTAAAATCACCAAAAGTTGAACGAGCACCAAAGTGATCACGATATTCATCCGAATCTGGGACATAAGGCATGCTTTGATGAAGAAAGGTGCTTTCTTTGGGAGTTTGATCAGGGTCCCCATAAAGAATGGTTACTGCTCCAGCAGCATTCGCATCTCCGAAGCGTTCACCGGGAGCCCCGATTGTAAGATCCGCATACCCGTCTCCATTAAAATCTGGTCGAATCTTAGAACTATTTTCTGATTCAGGTGTCGATTGCGATTGAGCTGCTAGTTCATTGGTAAATACCATAAAAAAAATTGCTAAAAATACAAAAGTTAGAACCCACATTATGAGGCCTCTGGATTCTTTAAGCCAATGCCGTAAATATAGTGGTCGTAGATTCATTTTCTACTTTCATAGTTAGGGGTGCGCGAGGAGGGACTTGAACCCTCACATCCCGAAGGACACAGGCACCTGAAGCCTGCGCGTCTGCCAATTCCGCCACTCGCGCGAGTAGAAAAGGAGGGTATCGCGAGAACTGCAATTCTCAGCAAAAAAACAGCTATATGTTTGTTTACCCTGACAAGTATGTTTGATTTCAAGTGTTTCGTCCTAGGATTCGGTCAACGCGAATCTCTATTACACGCCTATCTTCACCTCTATCTTTAGGGGGTGAATAGCGTTTGGCGTATCTGGAAGTTCCTTCTTGGCAACGTTCCAGATCAGCAGTAACTGTTGCATTCCCTTCAAACGTGATCCATCGCCCGCCATCGACTTGGCATACAGCTGCCCTTAGAGGTTCTGGTGATCGATCTAATAGCTTTGCCTTTGTGCTGCCCGCCCATGTAATAATTCGAACAAGGTTTTCCTTCTCGTCCCAGGTGAATCCCACTGGAGTGACGTGGGGGCGCCCAGAGGAAGTTACGATCGTAAGGGAAGCGAGATGACGTTCTGTCACAAATTCCATATTCTCCGAAGAGAGTGTAATTTCTGCCATTTCTTAATCTTCTTTCATGAGGGTAAGTTTTTTAACACATATTTGTACGCGAACGAGGAGCCCGGAGGCTCCTCGCGAGCTTTTTCTAATGGATTACCAGTTACTGGTTGTATCCCCAGATTCTTCAGCGGAATCGTCTGCTGTAGCCGCTTCTGCTACATCGGGTTCCTCTGATTCGGAAGAAGCACTTCCGAATAATGCTTTAATTTTTTCCATAATTCCCATAAGTTCCACCTCTCAATAGGGAATATTGGTCCCAGTTTAGTGGATCAAAGGCTCTTCAGTCGGCATATTACCTGTTCAGAGAGTTTTACGATCCGAACATTGCCATCCACTGTTCAGGTGTTTGTGGAGCAAAGACATAATTGTGGGCTCGGGTATCCGCCATTGATTGGCACGGTTTTGGCGAATAAAGGTGTCCTGGAAATAAAGTCGCTGTATCAGGGATCTTTGCTAAACGTTGAGTCAGGCTCTCATACATTTCTCTCGGGTTTCCACCGGGTAAGTCGGTTCTGCCACATCCGTCGAGAAAAAGCGTATCTCCAGCGACAAGTCTGTTATCTACGAAAAAGCATTGGCTTCCGGGAGTATGACCAGGGGTGTGGATTAGTTCAATATCTATTGACCCCACGGTTACCTTATCCCCACTGCTATGTGTAACTAAATCTTTTTCTGATACACCGGTGACTTTTTGCACAAGGTCAGCTTCTTCACTTTGGACATGGATTGGAATGGATGTTATTTCTAAAAGGTCTGCGACGCCGGAAATACTGTATCCCATCATGTCTCCTCCAACATGATCGGGATGATAATGAGTAGCGAGCACTCCTGTGAGTTTCATTCCATCAGCTTCAACAAGGTTAACTAATCCTTGTGGGTCGTATGCTGGGTCGACAACGACTGCTTCGCCGGTTGTTCGGTCTCCAATTAGATACATGAAGTTAACCATTTGGCGGGCTAGCTGGTTATCTTCTCCGAGGTCTCGTCCTGAGAGTAGTTGGCGGAAGTAGAATTGGTCGTTGTCCATGTGGTTACCTTAGGCATGATTCTTTGATTTTTGGGTTTCTTGGGAGGAATTCTTCCCTTTAGAAGTCTTTGTTTTTTCTGGGGTTTGAGTAATTCGGGAGGTGTGAGGGTATCTGTCCTCTATCCTCGTAGTGTGAATGAAATGAGCGTTGGAAGAATCGGATACTTGGGGCCTTCGGGAACCTTTACTGAAGCTGCGATTCTTTCGCAGCCTGATTTAGCAGCATCTGAACATGTGCTCTTTCGAAGTCATTCTGATGTGCTTCACAGTACGGGAACCGGTGAGGTTGATTTTGGATTTTGTGCGATCGAAAACGCTATCGAAGGGACAGTAAACGTTGTCCAAGATACGTTAGCTTTTGAAGGTGACCTCATGATTCAAAGAGAGGTCATTATCCCAATTACGATGAATTTGCTTGTAAAGCCTGGGGCTTCACTTTCGAATATCAAACGGGTTGTTTCCTATCCGCATGCGTTAGCGCAAGTTCGTTCCTTTGTTCGGAATGAGCTCCCCGACGCTGAGCTGGAGGCCGCGAATTCAACAGCGGACGCTGCGCGTATCTTGTCACAAGTTTCTGACTTGGAAACTGCAGCTGTTGGAACAAGTTTGGCAGCAGAAAAATACGGTTTAGAAGTAGCTGTTGAACAAATTGAGGATCACCCTGGAAATCAGACCCGCTTTGTTCTTGTTGCTCGTGATGGGATACCTGCTCCTACTGGCCATGACAAAACAAGCGTCGTTATTTTCCAGCAATCAGATCGTCCGGGTTCCTTACTGACTATTTTGCAAGAATTTGCTGCTCGTTCTATTAATCTCACCAAGTTGGAGTCACGACCTACGCGTGAAGGCCTCGGTAGATATTGTTTTATCCTCGACCTTGAAGGCCATATGGCTGATCCGCTAATGGCGGATTGTTTGAAAACGCTTCAGGCGAAACAAGTTCGCGTAAAATTTCTAGGTTCATATCCTGCCGCTGGTGAAAATGCGAGGGAGGCCCGTGAAGAATCCGGAGCAGCTTGGAACGATGCTGAAACCTGGTTGGACAAGCTCCGAGCAAAATTAAACTAAAGCTTTAGGTGTAACCACCATCGACAATCAGATTTTGTCCCGTGACCCAGCTACCTGCTTCGGACACAAGGTAGAGGACGGCGGCTGCGATATCTTGAGGGCTTCCAACACGCTGTAGAGGTATTGCTGCAGCAAGGTCGGAGAATTTTTCAGGTGGGACACCTCCCACTCGGGTAGTTGCTTCCGTAGGGACTTGTCCGGGTGAGACAATATTGGAACGGATCCCTTTAGGGGCGAGTTCAATTGCGAGTGTTTGGGAAAGGTTGTTCATTCCCGCTTTTGCAGCCCCATAGCCTGCGAAGCGAACTGCAGCTCGGAGGGAAGCAATAGAAGAAATTCCGACGATGGAGGAGCCTGGCCGCATAACTTCAGCGCATGCTTTGGCAGCAATGAAATGAGGGCGGAGATTAAGGGCGATTTGCTGGTCCCAATGCCATGAAGGGAATTCCTCGAATGAGAAATGGCCGGGGTGATCAGAGGTTCCTGCGTTACTGACCCAGATATCGAGTGACCCAAAGTCCTCAGTGGCGTGGTTTACAAGTCCTGTAATAGTTTCCTCGTCGGTGATGTCTCCTACAACGACACTGCATGTGCCTCCTCGTTGAGTTATTTTTTCGGATACTTGATTGAGGCGTTCTTCATCTCTGGCGGTCAGGATGACAGAAGCTCCAGCGTCGGCGAGTCCTATGGCGATTCCTTCTCCGATTCCTCTACTCGCTCCTGTTACAACAGCGACTTTTCCTTCTATCCGAAATTGGTCAATCAAGTTTGGGGTCATGGGTCACTCTTTTCTCTCAGCTTGCCTTTTCGCAATTTTGTTGACGAGTATCTTCACCGACTTGTCTACTATGACACTGCTTGTTGAAGTGAACAAAACTGAGAACGGGAAGATCTATGAGAGCGCTCTGATTCAGAGACGTTGGTGTTCGCTTGGGGTGATTTTGTTGTCTAGATTATCCGTTATGCCGAAGATTGTTTTTATTGGAGCGGGAAGCACAGTATTTGCGAAAAATCTTCTTGGCGACATTCTCTCCATTCCAGAACTTTCACACTCTGAAATATTCCTACAAGATATTGATACTTCCAGATTAGAAACGAGCAGGATCGTCGCTGAGAAAATCTGTTCAACTTTAGAAGCTCAACCGAAGATTGAAGCAACAACGAATCAAGTAGTGGCACTTGAAGGTGCTGATTATGTGATCAGCATGTTTCAAGTAGGAGGATACGATCCGGCAACAAAAATTGATTTCGATATTCCAAAAAAATACGGGTTGGAACAAACCATCGGGGACACTGTTGGAATCGGCGGCATTATGCGAGCTATTCGAACCATTCCTGTGCTTCTTGGTGTTGTAAAGGACATGGAAGAAGTATGTGGTGAAGCGACACTTTTGAATTATGTGAACCCTATGGCGATGCTGTGTCAGGCTGTGACTGAAAGCTCATCGATACGAACTGTTGGCTTATGCCATAGTGTCCAACACACCGCTCACCAGATCGCGCAGGATATAGAGGTTCCTATCGGTGAAGTCCAATACTTGTGTGCGGGAATTAACCACCTGGCGTTTTATCTGAAATTCGAACTGGCTACTCCCAAAGGGCCCGTTGATCTCTACCCAATGATCCATGAGCGGGCACAAGGTGATGCTCCTTTACGCCCGATGCCTGGAACTGAAGGCCTATCAGATGCTGTGCGGTATGAAATGGTGAAACGTTTGGGGTATTTCGTGACTGAATCGAGCGAACATTTTTCCGAATATGTTCCATGGTTTCTTAAAACAGGACGAGATGATCTCATAGAGCAATTTGGTATTCCTCTTGATGAATATCCGCGTCGCTGTGAATACCAGATTGCATCCTGGGAGAAGTTACGTTCAAAATTAGAAAATCCTGAGGAAGAGATCCGGATACGGCCAAGTAATGAATATGGTGCGGGCATTATTCACAGTCTTGAGACTGGTACTCCACGAATTTTCAATGGGAACGTTCCAAATAAGCAACTGATCACGAATCTTCCCGAGGGGTGCTGTGTTGAGGTTCCTTGCACGGTGGATGATCAGGGAATCCATCCACACACGGTCGGAGATCTTCCCCCGCAACTTGTCGCCTTGATGCAAACAAATATCAATGTTCAATCTCTTGTCGTCGAAGCAGTCTTAACTGGTAATCGGGACCATATTTATCATGCGGCAATGTTTGATCCACATACAGCCTCAGAGTTATCGCTAGAAGAGATTTGGCTCCTAGTCGATGAACTACTGGAAGCTCATGTGGACATGATCCCTTCCTCATTACAAGTAAATTGAATCTGGATTGAGGATTTGTCTGTAGGTTTTAGCGCGGAGGGAGGGGGATTCGAACCCCCGGGACCCGCAAAGGCCCACTGGTTTTCAAGACCAGCGCATTCGTCCGCTCTGCCATCCCTCCACGATTGAGCGTATCGGTATTGAAGAAAATATGACGCTTCTTCGCCAGAGATTCTCAATTCGCTCGAATGCATGTAACATGATCGAATAATGGAGAGGTGGCCGAGTCTGGTTGAAGGCGCTTCCCTGCTAAGGAAGTAACGGGGTAACCCCCCGTTCGAGGGTTCGAATCCCTCCCTCTCCGCCAAATACTTCAAACAAAAGAATCAAGTTTCCTTGGTATGGTGCGTGAACGTCTTCGTTCGGTAGAATCAAGTCCTTACATAGAAGAATTTAGCGCTCGTAGCTCAATTGGATAGAGCATCTGATTACGGATCAGAAGGTTGGGGGTTCGAGTCCCTCCGAGCGCGCTAAATTAATTTTCTATTCTTTCCATAATGTAGCTGTGCATCTGTTGCCAAAGTTGATTGGTGAAATCGGTATCGCCTTGAACTAGGGTTCCAACTTCTAACCTGTAAGTTCTATTTTTATCCCCTTTGAAAGAAAGAAAATTAAAACTGGTAGTAATGCAGTTGTGGTCCCAAATTAATACCTTTGCATGAGAACTCTTTAAATCGACAACAGTTATATTTGCATTCCCTTCCGAAAGATTTTTAAGGACTCTTACACATCCCTCATCATGACCTTTTGGATAATTACTATTTTGTTTCATTCCATATCCAATGAATATCTCTACACCTCGATTAGCAGCAGATCTAAGTTTCTTTGCAAAATTTTTATTGACAACAGAAGGTCCAATAAAGGCACTCATAATCAATAATCTGTCTTTTGATTCGTTTAATGCCTTTTCAAAAAACTCTGGATGTTCAAAAGTTTCAATAGCACGATTTTTAGCCAATACAATTTCTTCAGGGTCGGTATCTATCTCAATTGTGTCAAGAATAAAAGACGCGTCATCAGAAACATCTATCTCAGTTTGTTTCGTTCTAAGTCTTCTTACTTCTTCTATGGAAAGAATGGGTTCGCTTACTTGAGGGACAATCTCATCAAAAATCTCCATTTCTTCAGAGTCATTTTCAGCAGATGTGTCAAAATCGAATTTCAAATGTTTAAGGCCACCAAGTTCATCTAATGATTTAGAAATGTCCTCTTCCAGTCTTCCATCTACAACAATCTCGATTCCTTGCTGATTTCCATCATCGGATCCATATATCAACAGGTGACAAGGGAGGAATTTCTGAAAAGCTTTACCAATCTCTTTCAGCACTAGAATATTTGGTTTGGTTAGAACAGATCGCATAGAAACTTCTATTGCTGACTCAACTTGATCTGGCTCTATTTCCTCTAGTGAAGGTTTTCTCGATAACTTAGGTCTAATTCTTAAAAGGCCATCATTATCCACATCTTTTCTTCCAAGTAAATAACCGCTGGGTAACGCCACCGGTTTCCACTGAATTCGATCGAATGCAAACCAAATATCACGTTTAGTGGGAGTAACGCTAACAAGCTTTGTGAGTACAACCTCACCTTTCATTGTCAATGTTAAGATTCGCTGATTTCCTACAACAGGAAGATCTAGTAGGTCATCTTTATAGAGCCTATTTAAAGATTCTTTAACAATGCTCTCTGATAAACCTAGGAAAGTGGATATCTCCTTAAGATCTACCGTGCCTTGATTTATTAATCTCAAAACATATTCATCAATTGGCGGGATTTCCTTTTCATCCAAAATAAGTGCAGTAGCATCAACCCAATACAAAGGAAGAGCAGCGGGAATGCAGTCCAACAAATGCAAACCAGGTCTGTGGGAAGCATATTTTTTTGCTATCTCAGAATCGTAAGTCACCATTTTACAATTCCTCCAAGTAGCAGAAATTTGACTTTACGTCCATATATTTTATGACCTGTTCAAATGGAGATTCAGTGGTAGCTAGGAATTTATGATCCCCGACTATGATTAATCCTCTTTTTGCTCTCGATAATGCAACATTTATTCGCTTGTCTGAATTTAAAAACCCAACACGATTATCACTATTTGAGCGGACAGGAGAGAAGATAACTAGATCAGATTCTCTTCCTTGAACCGCATCAATTGAATTAATTTCTACTCGGACATTATTTAAGGAATCGATTACTCCTCGGAGGCGTCTTTGAAGTTCAAGAACTTGAGCTGTGTAGGGTGCAATGACAAGAATTTGATTCAAGTCATGGGGAAGACCTCCGGCATCTTCGGCAAACTTTAATTTTTCAAACAACTCATGGATAAGCGTTACCTCAACCGGATTTGAGAAGCTCTTCTCGACACGACGTTCATAGCGCTTTGGCTTGCTACTAGTTGACCACCATGTGATAGGAGCTTGTAAGCAACCAAGTATTAAAGGAAATGGTTCAGGACCTCGGGATTCTAATCGTCCTTCATAAAAGCACTGGGATATCATCTCTCCAATCGCTTCTGTCATTCTTCGTTGGGTCCGAAGCGATTTTTTATTTTCTTCTGGGAGCCCAACCGCCATTCTCCCGAAAAGTGTTTGATCTCTTTCATCAATATCAATATCAAATTCTTCTATAAGTGAATTATCATCCAACGCCTCTTCTAAAAAAGGAGGAAGTTGACGCTGATCTCCTACTAAAACCCATCGTTTAGCATGAATGAGAGGAACGAGGGTCTCAGTTGGAGTTGCCTTAGATGCTTCATCAACAATACAAAGGTCAAATTCCATTGACGTAACGGCGTCGTATCTAGCAAGCCCGATGCATGTTCCTCCTAAGACTTGTGTTTGTTCAAAAAACGCTTCCGTATAATCATTGGGGCGCTTGAGCCTGTCCAGCCAAGTATCAAATAGAACATATTTTTGCTGGTGTTGACCAAGATCAGATATCAAACCTGCATATGTCAAATTGTCATCAACGGATTCGTTAATAAAATCAAATTCTTCAACGTCCAATTTTCTTTTGATTCTTTTCTCGAGATCTTTAATGGATTTGCGTACTTTGGATAAATCCTTACGAACTCTTTTCTGATTATCTGCAAGTGTAATTTCATCAGAAGTTGAAATGTCTGAAGAATCGAGACGCTCGTCAGTATCTCTCTCCTCTCTAATTAGCCTTTCCCGTAAGTTCCGTAAATTGGCATATTCTTTTAAGTAGCGACTTACCTCAATGTTGTCGGCGGATATACCTTGTGATTCACACCAACTTTTCCAACTTTCATTAGAGCGTTCTTTAACATTTTGAACCCAATCTTTTAATTGGTGATCCATTAGTAATTCTTTTCCATGATCTGAAACTTTTGAATTGTTACTATCTGCCAATCGGATTAGTTTTCCTTTAGGAAATGCATTGGATTCCATTAGCCGAACCATCACATTATCTAAGGCAACATTTGTCTGACTTGATATAAGTATTTTTGCTTCTGGGTTTCTTAAAAGTTCTTGGGCGACTAACTCAGTAATAAATGTTGTTTTCCCTGTGCCAGGAGGACCTTCAACTAAAAACATCCCGTTAGTTCCTAGAGCCGTTTCGACTGCTTCTTTCTTATCAGGATCGAGATTTTCATGATTCCAAGATTCAACGGAGTAATCTATCGGTTTTTCTGCCAGGCTAGGATCAATAATGACATCACGAAGTTTGGGATTTACTAATTGTGAACCGCTGTGAATTAACTCGGTTAAAGCATTCTTTTCGCGTTTTATTTTTACATCAGCTGCAAATGTATCTAAAGCTAACGACCCCTCTGTAGGAAACTTATAATCGTTATCTACGAAATAGAGTGTCATAGAATCATGGTTATGTAAGTCCAACTCACCAGTACATATACGTTTATTTTTTATCTCAACTTTAAAAAATGTACCTATTTCAAGTTGATCAAGAGCTTCCTCCATGTTTGAAATACCAAAAGTAACTCTATTTTGATCAACTTGTCGTTTATTAAATTTCAACTTTGGTAGTCTTCTTGATTCGGCAGCTTCTCTAGCCCTAATTAACTGGTTCCATTGATCCAATAACCGGCGTTGTTCTTTATCATCATCTATCTGCTCCTGAGCTGCTCTTTTATTTTCCATTGAGTTTACGAAACTCTTAATTGCCTTATCAGAGCGGGATCTGTCAAAAGGATGCTCAAAGTCAAATATAAAATCCTCCACTAAATAGAGATCTAAATCTCTTTGAAAAAAGCTTTCATACTGCTCTGTAATACCAATAATTCGAATTTTTCCTGGATCAGATAATCGATTTGAATCTTTTTCCTTCGGATTAATGATTCCACGAAAACTGAACTGAGCACCACCAAAGAAGATATGCCGATCTATATCTAGTCCAAAAGCAGCTTGATCGTCTGCAAATTTTGCCACTGCGCCGTTTGCGAGGTCCTCTAATATCTCACTATCATCAAGAATCTCATCGAAGCCATTCTTCTCAGCAAATCTTCTTTTCACACTCTCAGATACGACAAGATGAAGTGTTTCTTTTTTCTTCCTAGCCGATTTTCTTTTACCTAAAATTCGAGAGAGTTCTTCATTCATAACCATTGCATTTTGAGGTCTCTCATCCTGAACAAGTGATACGCATCTGGTGAGGAAATCTTGAAATTCCTTAGGCACATCAAGGTCATCAAGAGCGTCCTTAAAATCTGTGTAATCCTCAAGCGTTTTAGATGTTAGGCATTGCAAAATAGTTACTCCAAAACCAAAGACATCGCGACTCTGGGACGCATCTTGCTCAGGTGGAGAATAGGGACGGCTAACAAAGTCAATTGTTGTTCGAGTAGTATTGAAGTTTAGGTCTTGCTTTATTTTTGATATTCCAAAGTCAGCTAGTTTCGGAACGCCATCTTTATTAATAAGAATATTTCCAGGTTTCACATCACGATGGATTACCTCACGTTGATGGGCGTATGCAAGACCTTCTGTCAATGGCAAGCCAAAATCATTCGCTAGATCTTCCCAACCTTCAAATGCACCACTTTCGAGATTATTCAATACAGATTGAAGATCCCTTTCCAACCATTCAAGAATTAAAAAGTAGTTTTCATTCTGGTCTATCCCAGCCTCAATTAATTCAACTATGTTCGGGTGCTCTAACTGTTTGAGAGATGCAACTTCCCTATCATGAAAAACGTCTAAAAGGTCATCTCCACTTGTCTGTCCTTCAAGGATTTTAATTGCTACTTCACGTTGCTCTTTAAGATCCCACCCCTTAAAAACTTTTGACCAACCGCCTCTTGTAAAGACTTCAGAATCGTAGGTGAAACGATCTTTTAAGTTAATTGGCGCCATAAATCATCTCTTTAACCAAAACTATGTGAAGAAAAGATAATTATCAATCTAGAGTTTAGGAATAAATAGCCACGTAGACAGCCACGCTCATGGAACACGGTGACACACGCTGACACAGTCGTGTATTAAAATAGCTGGTAATAACACATATTTACCCAACTGGAGACCCTATGGATTACTTACGGATCAGAAGGTTGGGGGTTCGAGTCCCTCCGAGCGCGCGAAACCTATGGAACAGCTACAGATTAGCTAATGTCTATATATGGTGATTCCAATTCCGGACTCAGCGTTTTTCTTACCAAAAGAGGGAAACGCTATTACTCCACTAATTGATGGTGGTACTGCGTTCGATCGGATCGCTTCAAGAGTTGAATCAGCAATATCTTCAGTATGGGTATGTGTTGCTTTCCTCGAACCAGAAGCAACGTTCCCGAAAGGAAGAGGCACCTTCTTTGACCTCCTTGATACTGCCACGTCTCGAGGGCTAGACGTACGGGTCCTCTTCTGGCATCCGGAAGGCCCCTCAGCTGATGCTAACGACACGTTATGTGCAGATGCGAAAACCATACAAATGCTCTCCACCAGGGATACACGATGGCAGGCGCGCTGGGATGCGGTTGGAATGAACTGCCAGCATCAAAAAGTTTGGATTATCGATGCTGGAACACCAAATGAAACTGCATTTGTCGGTGGGATCAATATCACTCAAGGATCAATGGCGAACTCAACTCATGAAGAACCAACGTTTGGGGTGCGTAACGAAAGGTACTCGAACATTCATGATGTGCATTGCCAAATACAAGGACCTATCACGAGCGACGTTCACCAGAATTTTGTTATGCGCTGGAATCATGCATCAGAGCAGGATAAAGAGTATGGAAGCTGGCCAGAGACCGGAACCACAGACTTGCCCGAGGTAGATAGTGTTGCTGCTGTAGCCGGAAACGTAAAAGCGCAAATAACCCGGAGCATTCTTCCTAACTTGTATTCCGAGATGCCTGACGGAGAAAATAGTGTACGACAGCAGTACCTTGAAGCTTTCGAAGCAGCTGAAGAATATATCTATATCGAAAATCAGGTTTTCTTAAGCAGAGCCTGTCTAGATGTGATCCACGGCGCGCTTGAAAAAGGAGTGCCGGTGCTCGCTTTAGTCCCCGCTGATCCTATGCCGGAATTGTCCGCTGCCCGAGCCCATCCTGGTATCGCGGCAGCATATGATGCTTTAGCAAAGTGCGGAGAGTACCCGAACTTTTGCCTCGCTGCTCCTGCGGCCCTTCGTTCATGGGGGTATGAAGAAATATACGTTCACTCAAAAACGGCGATAATTGATGATGTTTGGGCAACTATAGGTTCAACAAACCTTGTTTTTTCCTCATTTCAGGGAGATACGGAAATGAACGTTTCCTTCTGGGATGCCCAAACGGCACGTGTATTCCGAACCCAACTTTTTAATGAGCATGGAGGGTTCTCTTCCGCTGAATATGGCGGCCGTGAAGCTATAGAAGAATTGATGGAAATAGCTCGCCGTAACAGTGATAGGCGAGAAGAAAATCAGCCTCTACAGGGCTTTCTTTATGCAATTTCACCACGTACTTGGGCGAAATAATACCTATTCATTTAAGTTTGCTTTGTTAACGGCGAGTGACCGTAACCGGGAGTTTTGAATAGCCGTGGACGAAGCTGGAGAAAACCCGTTCTGGTTCATCCTGTATTTCGATACGTTTGAAGCGTTGGAGAATCTCCTCCCAAAGAATTCGAAGCTGTAGTTCAGCGACTCGGCTACCCATACAGAAATGGATGCCGTATCCAAATGAAAGCTGCCGATCGGCGTTATGGCGTTCGATATCTAGAACGTGGGCGTTTTCGAAGACATCTTCGTCTTGATTCGCTGAGACATACCACATGAGTACCTGGTCGTTTTTCTTAATTTGTTTCCCGCCGAGTTCAGTGTCATGGTTGGCGGTTCGGCGCATGTATGCCAGTGGTGTCTGCCATCGGATAACTTCTGGTACAAAGTTTGTGATGAGGTCAGGGTTTGCAAGCAGTTTGTCATATTGGTCGGGGAATTTATTGAGACCGTACACGCTTCCGGTCATGGTGTTTCGTGTTGTGTCGTTGCCACCAACGATGAGGAGAAGAAGGTTTCCTAACTGTTCGACCATGGGAATATCTTTTGTGGCATCGCCGTTGGCCAGCATCGACACGAGGTCAAATCCGGGATTTTCTCTGCGTTGCTCGAATAATCCCCCGAAGTAGTCAACGCATTCCAAAAGTTCATCAATTTTTTGTTGTTGGGTTTCTACTACTCCACCGGGACCGGGGATAGCGAACACAATATCTGACCATCGAGCTAACTTATGTCGGTCATCCATCGGAAAATCGAACAGGGTCGCCAGCATGAGGGTTGTGAGTTCAATTGATACGGTGTTAACCCAGTCAAATGTTTCTCCTTCGGGTAGGGAATCAAGCAGCTCAGCTGTGCGTTCGCGAATCATCGGTTCTATGTTTCGCAGGTTGCTTGGAGCGGACACGCTTCGAACTGTTTTGCGTTGCTCAGTATGCTTTGGCGGATCCATTGCTATGAAAGTCTGAATTCCGGGTTGTTCCATTTCTTGGGACTCAGCTATTTCTTTCAGACCAAGGGTGATTCCTTTTGCGGACGAATACGTTTCCCAGTCACCATCAACAGCGCGAACGTCTTCATACTTAGTAACTGACCAGTAACGGCCTGATGTCTCAAGTTCATTGAAATGAACGGGATCTTCAGCTCTAAGTCGGGCAAAGTGTTCTTGCCAACGGTCTTCTCTAAATAAATGAGGGTTCGTTGGGTTAATTTCATCAATTTCGAGGTCGGCTGCTGCTGGAACATTGGCCCCGCGTTCAGCCATCTCCATTTCGGGAGTGCGAATGGAAGGATCGAAGAAATCAGTTGCGGTTGATTCTGCTGTGTCGGTCATTTATCCCCTCCCATTATTAAACTACTTTACATCTCATCCGGCAGTTCTGGCTACTCTGATAAATTCTTGTTTAGAGTTCCCGTGTTGGATGCGGGATAACAAGTGGAGAACTCGTTATAGGGTCGCTAATGACAACTGTTCGCAAGTCGAAAACATTTTGAACCATCTCAGATGAAACAATCTCATCTGGCCTTCCAGAGTAGATTACGGACCCTTCGCGCATAGCAATTAAGTTCGTGGCGTATCGAGCTGCGAGATTAATATCGTGGAGAACCATAATAATGGTTCTTTTTTCATCGGTACTTAATCTGTGAAGAAGCTCAAGAATTTCTATTTGATGAGCCATGTCAAGGTGAGTTGTTGGTTCATCAAGGAGCATGATAGGTGTGTCTTGGGCTAATACCATTGCAATCCAGACGCGCTGACGTTGACCTCCCGACAATTCATCCACGAGACGTTCGCTGAAGTTCTCGAGCCCTGTAATTTGAAGAGCTTTATTAACTGCTTCTTCATCCTTTTTTGACCACTGGTCGAAGAGACGTTGATGAGGATAGCGACCCCTTCGTATGAGGTCCTTAACGACAATTGAGTCAGGGTTGCGTTGGTTTTGTGGAAGAAGCCCAAGTTGGCGAGCGACATATCGAGTAGACATACTTTGAATTTCTTCACCATTCAAAATAACCTTTCCACTATCTGGGGTTAGAACTCTCGCAAATGCCCGAAGGAGGGTAGATTTTCCACACCCGTTTGGCCCGACGATAACTGTGATCTGGCCAATTGGAAGATCGATCGTCAAACCCTCTATTACTGGCGGCCCTTGGTAAGAGAGCCGCAACTCTATTCCAGATAGTTCGCTAGGGGAATCATTGTTATGTTTCACGGTTATACCTCACAAGTATTAGTAAAAAGTATGGGGCTCCTATCGCAGCTGTCACGATTCCAGCTGGAAGGGTAACTGGAGCGAAGAGACGTTGAGCAACTATGTCTGCACCAAGAAGAAAAACGCCGCCGAGTAGTCCAGTGAAGAGTAAAGATCCGGCTGTTAAGGTGCTGACCACTGTTCTTGCTATCTGAGGCACCAATAAGGCAACGAATCCCAAAGGGCCGATAACTGCGACAGCTATAGCAGCTAGAGAAGCTCCAACTGTTAATAGAGCGAAACGGTCTCGTTCAACGGATAAGCCAAGTGCCACTGACGCCTCATCTCCTAGTTGTAAAAGCCTAAGACGATGAATTAGAAAAAAAGCTGGGGGTAATAGTATGGCCAACCCTATTGAGAGCGTTCGAGCATCTTCCCAAGAAGCGCCAAAGAGGCTACCGGCTTGCCATCGAGCAGCAGCCATGACTCGTTCAATAGGGTAGCGAACCTGGATAAAAGTAATGACAGATCCAAGTAAGGCATTGAATCCTATGCCTACTAGAACTAGGCGAGAGCCAGAGACTCCGCGCTTCCATGACAGAACGTAAACGATTGCCGAGGCTAAGACTGCGCCGATGAAAGCTGCGAGAGGGAGATACGTTACGGTTCCTCCTGTAGCTAACAAGATGACAGCGCAGACAGCGGCACCGTTATTTACGCCGATAATGTCGGGTGATACGAGAGGGTTATTTATCAAAGATTGAAAAATAGCCCCCGATGTTGCAAAACATATTCCTGCCAGAACTGCCACGGTTATTCGAGGAAACCGCAATGTGTTAATAACAAAGTCATATTCACTATTTCGATCCCAAAAAGCTGTAGCGACAGCCTTCCAGGCAGGGATAGGATAATCGCCGACGATTAGCCCAATAAGTCCGAGCGCTAAAATCCCGACTAGAGCTCCTGTACTTAAGATTATGGTTCTCTTCTGCAGCAGAGAAGAAACAACACCGTGCCGGAAGACTATTTCTTTACCATCTAGACGTCTCGCTCCTATCAGGAGAAAAGTAGAGGTAATCAACCCAAAAAATACATACAGAGAGGCCATTGCAGAAGGAACGATAAAGGAAATCAGTTGGGCCACGCTATATCTCGCTTATTTTGGTAAATCTCACAAGGTAGATAAGAAATGGTGCCCCAACTGCTGCAGTTACAATACCCACTTGAAGTTCAGTAGGTCGAACAATGAGGCGGCCAACAATATCAGATCCAAGAAGGAGAGATGGGCCAAGAATTACACAATACAGAAGGATCCATCTGTAATCTGGTCCGACAAGAGACCGGACCATATGCGGCACAGCTAAACCGATAAAGGCGATTGGTCCAGCTATCGCTACCGCTGAACCAGATAAAACGATAACAATTAGCCCCGCTAGAATCCGAACTTGGTTGGTTCGTTGCCCCATAGATGCCGCCATATCTTCACCGAGATTAAGCACATTTACTTGCTTTCCCATGAGAACTCCAACAATCAGTGCCACAACAACGAACGGGAAAAGAAAGCGTAATTCTTCTGTTCCTCTTCCAGATATTGAGCCAGCCAACCAGAAACGAGCTTCATCAAGTGTTTCCAAGTCCAGTAACAATAATGCACTTGTCCATGAGCCAAGGAGCGCCATAACAATCACACCCGAAAGGATAAGTTTTATAGGAGTGGGGCCACCGGATCCAAAATGAGCGACAGTGTAGACAAGAACAGCTGCCACAGTTGCGCCTAGGAAAGCGAACCATACGTAACCTGCAGGGGAAACAATATCTGCTACAAAAATCGCTGTTACAACGGCAAATGCAGCTCCCTGATTGATTCCGAGAATTCCTGGTCCCGCTAAAGGATTTCGAGTTACTCCTTGAACTAACGCTCCAGCAACCGCCAAACTAGATCCCGCAGCTAAACCTAGAAACATTCTTGGTACCCGAAGCTCCCGAACTACTACCTGCTTTTGATCGGAAGAGTCGTAATCAAAAATAGCTTCCCAGGCGGCTAACCATGAGACCTGTAAAGATCCATAACGTAAACTCAAAAAAACAACTACTGCCATGACGAACAATGCGCATGGCAAGCCAATTAGGTGACTACCTATGATTGGCCCGATTTGCGTACGTCGTTTTTTTGCAACTACGCCAGCCATTATCGGCGCAGACGTTACGGCGAGAAGGACAACCGAAGCTGTGATCATTCTTGAAGTATGTTAGGCATTAGTAAACCCGCAAAGGACCTGTAATTACTAGCTGAAACCAAGAATATGGAGATAGCTAAATCAAATGGTTTGCATCTTTTCATGCATCATCTTCTTTTGAAGATGAGCTTGCAGAGAGAACAATATCGAACGATAGTAATTCTGCACCATGTGCTACCGGTTGTGCGCTTGCTTCAGCATGGCCCCTGGCGAAAGAGGGAGAATGCACCCATGCAAGGAACGCTTCTTCCGATTCCCATCGTGTGTAGACATACCATGTGTTGCCATCTTCAGATGGGCGGAGGAGTTCAAAACTTTCAAAACCTTCCATCGTTTCGACTTCTCCAATTCGATTTTCAAACCGTCGCTGTAACTCCTCTCCTGCCCCATCAGGGACAGTGATCGCATTAATTCTGACGATACTCATACTTAAGGTTTCCTTTCAAAAGTCATTCACCACGTGCGATCTGCACGCTTTGAAGATCATTAACGAGGCGCTGTAGAAGGCTTCCTATACGTGGGCCATTTCCTAGAAGCAATTGGTCATCATATGCAAATATTGCTCTATTGAGGCCAGCCGGAGTTTGTGAAATACTCCCAACCTCAAGCAACCCTTCGATACCTCCGACAGATTCTAGGCCGGCAGATGGAACTACGATCGCATCTGGCGATGCCACAAGTAAGGATTCAGCCGTAATTGGAACGTAATCATCAATATCTAAAATATCCGCAACATTTCTTCCACCAGCACCTTCAATAAGCCAATACGTGGCAGAGTTCTTTCCTAAAACAAGTTGGGTTCCCTGACCACGAATATAAAGGGCAGCAACAACCGGTTTTTGATCAACGGAGGATGATTTACTTAGTTCTTTTATTTGTTGATCTAGATCTGAAGCTAAGATCTCACCGCGATTGGGAACTCCAAGAGCAGCAGCTACAGCTCGGATCTTTTCACCTGGCCCCTCTGGAGTAGCTTCATTTGGAACAATGACAACGGGATATCCAAGTTTTCGAAGATCTTCAATAGCTTGAGGCGGCCCAGCAATCTCGGTTCCTATTAAAATCGTGGGCGTGAAAGTAGCTATCGTTTCTGCAGCGAGAGACCGTTGATACCCGATTTCTGGGAGGGCATCTGCTTCGGGAGGCCAAGTAGCCGATAAGTCGGTTGCCACGACATTTTCTCCCAAATCAAGAGCAAAGACGACTTCAGCGACAGAACCATCGAGAGGAATAATCCTTTCTATCGAATCAATAACCGATTCATTGCCTAAATGATCCACGATTGTTATCGGCAAAACTGGTTCTTTTTCATATACAACTTCTACTTCGATCTGTTCGGGAGTAGAGGTCGTTTCTACTTCTGTGGAAGAGGTTTCTGATTCAGCCTCTTGAGAAGACCCTTCATTTGAAGCTGAACACGCTGAGAAGGAGAACCCTAAAACAAATAGGAAAACTAGAAGTAGCCATCGATAGAGGTAGGAACCGTCTCGGGGTTGATAAGTAACGTATCTGTTATGCCACATGGCCGCTCCAGCTCTCTATAGGTGCCTATATGTTTTTTGTAAGGGTACCTTAACATTTGACCCTTGCAGTAAAAAATATTGGAGAAGTTGAGGGTTTAGAGAAGATTGCTCCTATTTTTTATATATTGCGCTCGTGGCTCAATTGGATAGAGCATCTGACTTCGGATCAGACGGTTGGGGGTTCGAGTCCCTCCGAGCGCGCTAAACACAAAAACAAAGGCAAACGAAACATGAACCGCTATATCCTAACGCTGGCCTGCCCAGATCAAAAAGGGATTCTCGCTACCGTAAGTCATAGGCTATTTAAAATTGGCGGAAATATTCTCGAAAACGCGCAATGTACCGAAATGAAATCCGATACTTTTTGCATGCGCACATGCTTCGAGATCGAAAATGTCGAGCTAGATGAAATCAAATCAGCAATCGGAGAAGTAGCTACTGATTTTTCTGCTGACTTTACCTTGCGTGAGGAAGACAACCTTCCAAAAGTTCTAATCATGGTTTCACAATACGACCATTGCCTACTTGACCTCTTCTACAAAAAACGAACCGGCGAACTCGCAATTGAAATACCAATTGTCGTTTCAAACCATAAAAATCTAAAAGAACATGCCGATGACAATGGAGCAGCGTTTCAACATATTCCAGTTACACCAGAAACGCGGCAGGAAGCTGAAGAAAAACTCCTTTCGCTCGTCGACCAATACGAGATTGATTTCATTGTGCTAGCCAGATACATGCAAATCCTTAGCGAAGACCTCTGTGATCAACTAAAGGGACGAATTATCAATATTCACCACTCATTTCTGCCAAGTTTTCGAGGAGCAAGACCTTATCATCAAGCCTGGGACCGCGGGGTTAAGCTAATTGGGGCGACAGCCCACTATGTAACCCCGGAATTAAATGAAGGACCGATCCTAGCTCAAGATATTGCTCGCGTTACCCACAACGATACTCCTGAATCGATGGAACAAAAAGGGCGAGAAATCGAGCGGCGTGTTCTTTCACGAGCAGTGAAGGCACATTCGAGCGGCCGAGCGTTCCTACTTGGTGATCGAACTGTCGTCTTTGAACACTAAAGCTATTTTAGCATCGTAATATCCGCTGATTCTCTCCCAAAATTTTTTTAAAACTGGGAAAATTCATTTTTTTGCGCAGAAATCGTCGCTCGGGTGTAAGAAAGAGGGGGAAGGGAGATCTATCTGGGTGAATAGCTTCTTACGAAAGGAAACCCAATGAAAATATTTCACAATAAAAAAGAGAATCCATCTCGAACACCATTGATACTTTTACTTGCATTAGGAGCTGCCCTACTGATCATGGTCGCTTCTTTATCAGCTTGCTCAAATAGCGAAGAAGAACCAGTGAGTTCAAACTCAAGTAGCGCTACTCCGGAAGAAACCGAGTCATCCGATTCCAATAATTCAATGGACGGTGATGAAGGGTCTTCCGACTCCAACACTCCAACAATGGAGGAAAACAATGTTTCGGATTCTGAAGAGAACTCGGAAAGCAACCTCCTCACTGGGCTTTCGTATTGCGATATAGCTTCCCAGTGGCAAGAAGCATACGAGAATTCTTTCCCATCTGATGGACCTACAAATCTTGAGTATATTACTGCTATTGCAGAAGCCGTACCAGCTGATATTGCTGCTGAATGGGAAACATACAGAGACGCTTTTGTCGCATTTTCAAATGGTGAATCACTGCCAGCGGGAGTTGATTTGGATGCTCTGCGCGTACAGCTGAGAAGCCACATTGAAGTAACCTGTGGGGTGGTCTTCGGTACCGCACCGACGGCTGATGTGGAATTTGCAGGATGCTGGGCACGCGCTATCTGGCTCATGGGGTGGGGTGTAGATCAAGATATCCTTGATAATCCTAACCAATATCAGGAAACGCTTAATACAGCATTAGCAACCCAAGATACTTCTATTCTGTTTCCAGTGATAGAAGAACTCTACGGTCTGTTGGGAACCCCGCCAGCAAGCGGAACAGGACCTGGATACGGTTCTTGTCCGCCATTTGATTAACGAGAAGAGTATGGATTTATTCTTCGCCGGCGTAATCGCGCAACATTTTTCTTAACTCAAGCTGATGTTGTTCTTCAGTAGCAATCATTGTCCGAGCGAATTCTTCCAAAAACACTGAAGTTCCCTCAACAGTTTCCAGAAGTTTCTGATACAAAACCACGGTTTCTTGCTCGTGCACAAGGCTTTCAGTCAAAATATTATGAATGGAATGTTGATGTGTTTCCTCAATAGCTGCGATCGTCGTTGAAGGATGCCCACCAAAACCCGTGAGGATCTCGCCTACCTCCTGTGCATGCAGCAAAGATTCTGTAGCTTGGCCTTTCATAAAATCCACAAGGGGAATCCGATTAGGCCCCGAAATCATAAGGGAATAATGGGTGTAACGAACAACTCCTGAAAGTTCGGCCTCAAGAATTGAATTTAAGGCCGAAATAATTTTGTCATCGTCCGGCTGTGCTGTCATGTCTTTCTCCAAAGTGGGGGTTCCAGTGGTTACATTCTACCACCGCATATCGGAGGTCCTTCGTGTAATGACCCAGTTCACAAAGAGAAACAAGGCCGCAAAACCCTTAAAAACAGATGTTTGGTCAATTTTTTTACACTTTTACCATTTTCTTAAAAAACTCTCCTTTGGGTGTAAGAAAGCCCCCTCTAGTTTGTCTACCTGCTGTACCAACAACAGCCTAGGAGGCAAAATGAAAAACAAAGTACAAAACACACACACAAAACGACCTAGCCGATTAGTAGTTTTCGCTGCAATAATTGGACTTGGTCTTGGCGCAATGTTCACATCAACAGCATCAGCTATAGGAGATACAGACCCTGTAGTTGAGCTAGATGGGACCTGTAACCTTTTCGGTCCAGAAAGTCCATCCGGAATCTGGATGTCTATCACCAATAATGACGGATGGGACGAAGAATACGCTATCGGCGTCTTCGACGGTATTTACGAAGATGATGGCGAGCCTATCTTAGATGAGCCTCTCGAAGTCATCTTTACAGATGTAGAGTCCGGCGACACCGAGTGGGGACCTATTCTCGCAGATACATTGTTCGCGACGATCCAAGTCATGGATTTAGACGATGGCGGTATGGGTGCTGACCTAGTTTTCCATGACACAATTCCCGTTTGTATTATTATTCCTGACTTTGACTTCGGCGGAGAAGACGACGAAGACGACGATGGTCCTGGCTTTGACTTCGATATCCCTGAATTCGACCCGGAACCAGAAATACCTGAT
>CABZWT010000010.1:0-33924 GCA_902529525.1 Actinomycetota bacterium | reverse complement strand
ATGGGAGTTGTTCAGCGTTACATGCTACATAGCTAGTTTTATGACCTGTAACGCCTAGTTGAAGATAATCAGGCATTAATGGGTCAATGCCCACACGTAATTTTGAGTCATCCAGCCACTCCAGACTTCCTCTTGGGCCACACCCGATATCTATAACCTTTTTCCCTACGTAGCTAGATCGATCCACACCTAACACATCAGTGAATATGCCTGAAGTAAATGGGCTCAATCCTTTCTCACGGAATGCACGCCATCGCCAGTATCCCAGTTCATAAAGGCGTTTCACATTAACGCCCAATCTTAAAAAAACCCGCCCAGCTCTTTGTATAAGCATCTCCACCGGTTTTGGTAAAGGCTGTTGATGTTCCATTCGTGCATCTTATTGCAGATAGTTATCTCAGACATGAACTCTTCGTTTCGTTTCGTATCGAATTGAGCTTAAGGGTCTGTTGAGTTATAACTACGGTATGGCTCCTCGGCTTACTCATCTTGCTCTTCCTTGCCATGACCTTGATGCCACGATCGCATGGTACGAGAAATACACACCGTTACGAAAGACACATCATCGTCAAGACGCTTTGGGTGCTGTCGCCTGGCTGTCTCCTGAAGAGCTCGGAATTGTTCTTGTGTTTATTCAGAAAAATGAAACCCCTAAACCGGTTCCGGTTCTTGCTCCGTTGGCGCATTTGGGGATATCACTCGACTCGACCGGTCAAGTTGATCAAGTCGCTGCACGAGGAGAAAGCGACGGTTGTTTAGCTTGGGAGCCAAGACAAGAGTCAGACCCAGTTGGGTATATTTGCGCCCTATCAGATCCAGATGGGAACCTCGTCGAATTCTCCTACGGCCAGAAAATCTGAAAAAGCCGTTACCAACAGTTAATAACTTATTTGTGCTGCCGCCCGTCCTTCAATTCGAGCGCCTTGTGCATCAAGATGCTTGCCAAGAGATTTCCATAATAAACGAAGCTTATAGTGCGGCACCCTCGGAAAAAGATGATGGAGAAGATGGTAGTCGTGTCCGCGAATCAGAAACGTGCTCCCTATGAATGTAAAGATTCTTGTATCTCGATAACGTCCGGTTTCTTGATGAGGATGATGCGGAAGCCAGCCAAAGACAAGACTCAGCCAGAAACGCCCGATCCATGCTGGTATGTACCAAAGAAGCCAGACAGCTGTCCCAAATCCTGCCGCTGTTCCCGCGATCAAAACAGTCACATGTATTATTGCAATCCAACGAGATGCTTTTGCTACCTCAGGACCGCGAATCCGATCGCGTTCGGCAAAGCGTTCTCTGATCGCGGGTGGGATGGCTTTTGCTAACGGCGGGAATATCTGTATAAACGGGATTAAGGGGTAGAGGATCGCTCCGGCGATAACTCTACCGAAGATTTGTCCGGGAGTTCCAGCAGAATTTAAGACATCTGGGTCTCGTTCACCGTTGGCATGGGTGTGGTGCAAAAGATGGGTTGCAACATGGCCACGGAAACTCTCGCATAGA
The DNA here is from genome assembly GCA_902529525.1 of Actinomycetota bacterium. GTDB lineage: Bacteria > Actinomycetota > Acidimicrobiia > Acidimicrobiales > UBA8592 > UBA8592. The sequence goes on along the minus strand of CABZWT010000010.1, from coordinate 32,424 downwards.
ACAAGCCCTGTCGTTTCTCCGATAAATCGGTCAATCCATGCGAATGTTTTTCTTCCACCTGAGGGTGTGTGATGGACAGATTCGTGCATGGGCATATAGCAGGCTTGAATAAAAACAACGCTCAGCCCTATTCCCGCCACAAGAGGCACTGTCCCATTCAAAGTCAGGACGACAGTGGTTATCCATCCGCCTACTGCCCAAAAGAAATTAAAGATTGAACGAATTCCGAACGTTCCAATGAACGGGTCAATAGCGGCCTTTTCAAAAGTTAACCGTTCTATTCCTTCTAGCTTCTCCACAACTTCCCCAATATGCGTTGTATTTATGATCGTAGTTGCCTTATTGGTAGCCAGATACTTTTCAATTTTTTAAAATTAAAACAAACGCATTCGAGACGATTGTACAGGCATAATGTCAGTCTGTAATTTGGTCTCATGCCATCTAGACCTCACCCTCTTGACCCTGCTGATGCCGGCGAGCTCACTAGAGGAGTAAATCTTCTTCGCTCGGCGGGAGTATTAAGTGACCGGGCGTTCTTTGCCTTTGGCCAGCGAGTCGAACCATCGCGCCAGCAACTAGCAGAGGCAGCCGAGGGTCAGGACGTCGCACGGATCATTAACTACGTCGGTCATGATCCCGAACGTGGGCAAAGTTTTGACGCTCACGTGTCACTAGCAAGTGATGAGATATTGGATATTGAATGGCAGGAACATGGGCAGGCGCCAGTCACCATGAATGATGTCATAATGCTTTACACAATCCTTGCCGAAAATGAGGACTGGATCGATGCCCTCGCCAAACGCGAAATCGACGATCCAAGCCAAGTGCACCTTGAACCGTGGATCACCGGCATACACCCGCCCGAAATGCCAACTGGCCGCGTTTTTCGCGCCATTGCCTTTCAACAACGGGAACCAAATACAAACTACTACCCTTTCCCCATTGAAGGACTTACTGTTCTCGTCGACGTTGACGGTGGAGGAGTAGTAGTACAAGATACTGGTGTCGTTCCTGTCCCAGACAACCCTGCCGAATACACGGCAGAAGGAGTCGACGCTCACCGTGACGGCCTCAAACCACTCGACATTACCCAACCGGATGGACCCAGCTTCACCGTAGACGGGCACGTTATTGACTGGCAGAACTGGCACATCCGCATATCAGTACACCCCATCGAAGGGCTCATCCTCCATGACGTGCGGTATAAAGACGGTGATCGAGACCGCACGATACTTCACCGTGCCGCTTTGTCAGATATGGTCGTCCCCTACGGCGACCCATCACCCATGCACTACTGGAAACATGCGTTCGATGCTGGAGAAACCAACCTTGGGCAACTCGCGAACTCCCTCAAGCTCGGTTGCGATTGCCTCGGAGAGATCTACTACTTTGATGCCACATTCCTCGGAAGCGATGGAGAACCAACTGTCTGCGAAAACGCTGTATGCCTTCACGAAGAAGACTTCGGGATCCTCTGGAAACACACCAACTGGGCACGACCTGACCTCGCACCAGAAGTCCGCCGATCCCGTCGCCTCGTCGTCAGTATGATACACACAATCGGAAACTACGAGTATGGCTTCTACTGGTACTTCTACCTCGATGGGACAATCCAACTCGAAGTTAAACTCACCGGAGTCATTGGCATCAGCGCCGTAGGTGACGGTGGAGGAACCGACACCGCTCCACTTGTCGCCCCAGGCATCGCATCACCTATCCACCAGCACCTCTTCTGCATACGCCTGGATCCAGCCATCGATGGCCCCAACAATTCGGTGGTCGAAACCAACGTCGAACACGCAACCGACGGGGCACACCCGTACGGTGCCGGATTTCGAGCTGCTTCGACCACACTGGCAACAGAAAAGGCGGCGATGCGAAATATTGATTCCGCTGCTAGCCGCACATGGAAGATAATCAACCCATCATCCCTCAATGAGCTCGGAGTTCCCGTCAGTTACAAGATCTTGCCGCAGGCCTCACCTAACTTTATGGTTCCCGAAAACACGCCAGCCGGTGATCGAGGCGGCTTCGCCCGCCACAATCTATGGGTTACGGCATATGACGAGGACGAGCACTACGCCGGAGCGGGACCATTCACAAACCTCCACCCAGGGGGGGCTGGTCTCCCATCATATGTTGAGCAGGACCGGCCAATTGAAGATACCGATATTGTGGTGTGGCATACCTTCGGCGTCACCCATGTGCCCCGGCCGGAGGACTGGCCGGTGATGCCAGTCGAATACGCAGGGTTCACCTTGTTAGCGAGTGGATTTTTCGATGGGAATCCAGCACTTGATTTGCCCCCGTCATCGTCGGCCTGCCACGCTGACTAAAAACATGGACGAGGATTAGGAAAACAAGTATGGAAACACGAACAATTGGGAACCTCGATGTTTCTGTCTTAGGTCTTGGATGTAACAATTTCGGCGGAAAGCTAGACGCTAAGGCTACTGAAGCGGTGGTTCACACGGCGTTGGATCATGGCGTGACCTATTTTGATACCGCCGACGCATATGGGGATTCAGAAAACTTTCTGGGCCGAGCACTTGGTGGTCGAAGAGATGAAGCCATTATTGCGACAAAGTTCGGGTCAGGCAGCGCCGTTCCTGAAGGCGAAATCGCTGGCAGCGCAGCATGGGTCGCTAAAGCAGCTGATAGAAGCCTGCGCCAACTCGGAATCGACGTCATCGACCACTACCAAATGCACAAACCCGACCCCACTACACCAATTGTCGAAACACTCGGAGCGTTGCAAGAACTCATCGACGCAGGCAAAGTTCGTGAAATTGGCTGCAGTAACTTCACGGCCGACATGCTCAAAGACATGGTCAACGTCGCGTCCAAAAACGGTCTCACTCCATTTTCGACTGTCCAGAATCGGTACAGTGTTCTCACCCGAGGCCCAGAAAACGACGGCGTTCTCGACGCCTGCCGAAAATACAACATCGGACTCGTCCCCTACTTTCCCCTCGAATCAGGACTCCTCACCGGAAAATACCGCAAAGGAGCTGAACTCCCATCCGGGTCACGACTGGAAGAATGGGCTGAACTCCCGCACGGCGCCATGTTTCTCCAAGAAACCATGTTTGAAGCAACCGAAGCACTCATTGATTACGCAGAATCCAAAAAACGGACAATTCTTGAACTTGGGTTATCCTGGCTAGCGGAACTCCCAGAAATCCCCAGTGTCATCGCCGGGGCGACAACACCTGAACAGGTCACAGCGAATATAGCTGCATGCTTATGGAATCTTAGCGATGAGGAACGCGTCGCCATAGAGAAGATGCGGCCAAACTAATATGGCTGATCGGATTATTTGGCGTTTCAACAAACGCCCAGAAGGCGCAAATCTAGAATCTACTTTTGAACTCGCTAACGAACAGATCCCCGCCCTCAACCAGGGCGAAATCCTGATACGGAACCAGTACATCGGAATGGACGCGGGAACACGCAACTGGCTAAAAGCCCGCCAAAAATCATTCGCCCCGCCGCTGCCCCTTGGATCAGCAATGGTCGGAATCCTTATCGGCACCATAGAAGCTAGCCAACACCCCAACTATCACGCTGGCCAGCTCGTACGGGCGTGGGGGCAATGGTCCAATTACTCCATCGTCATACCAGAAGAAGCCACCGTGCAGGTCTTGGATCAAGACATTGATGACATCCGCCACTATCTCGGCCTTCTCGGACCGACCGGGCTTACAGCTTTCTTCGGCGTCACCGATGTAGGGAAAGCGAAAAAAGGTGAAACGTTTGTCGTATCAGCAGCAGGAGGAGCGACAGGTTCAGTAGCCGGCCAAATCGCCCGAATCATCGGATGTAAAACCATTGGCATAGCTGGAACACAAGAAAAACTTGACTGGATCTTATCCGATCTCGGATTTGACCATGGAATAAATTACAAAACAGAAAACGTCGAAGATCAACTCCGAAAAACGTGTCCTGAAGGTATCGACGTCTACTTCGATAACGTCGCTGGACCAATCCTTGACGCCGTCCTTGCCAATATCGCTGTTCATGGCAGGGTCGCCCTGTCCGGAATGATGGAAAACTACAACAAAGATGAACCAGTCCCCGGCCCCTACCAATTCGACATGCTATTGATGCGACGAGCCACAATCACAGGATTTCTATCCAGAGATTTTTTCCCCCGTATGGAAGAATCCGACAGCCAGATACGTACATGGATAGACCAAGATCTAATCTCACTGAGGTTTGATGAAACCGAAGGTATCGAAAACGCCCCCACCGCCTACAAGTGCCTGTTTGAAGGTAAAAATATTGGAAAGTCGATAATCAAAATATAATGACCGGATTGGCTCATCCATTTGATTTAACTTTCGCACCCTATTCCGTCGCCGTCACCATCTAACCCGTACGGATCCTCAGCAGGATTTAACACTGTTACTGGCTTTGCAGCCGAGGGTAGCTCTCCACAATTAATATCGCCATTCCCGTTTGCGTCATACTGATCAATATCTACTCCGTTAGCGGTTGTGTAGTAGGAGCTTCCATAAGACGATTGAGGGGTTGGGGTGGAAGGTGTAGGTGCCTCCGCGATGGGTGTTGGCGTTGGATCAGCTGGTGTAGGTGTGGAAGGGATAGGAGTTGCGCTAGCTTCTGGTGGGGTAGGAATTTGTGGAATATTCGACCCGCAGACTTCGATCAGATTTCTTAAAGTCTCGTATTCGACCTGATCAACAGATAAGTCCCATTTCGATTTAACTTGTATCACTCGGATAGAAAGGAAGCACTGTCCATCAGGGTCGGATGGTAGCCACTCTCCAACGTCTCTTCCGCCTTTACTTCGGTTGCTGGAAGCTGAAACCGCTACAAGGTTTAAAACATCGTCGGCAAAAGTATCCCTATTATAAGGACCCCATTCACTAGCTCCCGAATCCCATGCTTCTGAAAGGGAGACAATATGGTCTATATCAAAACTAGGAGCGCTTAAGCCACCTTCTCCTTCGTACCAAATGCCATCCCATCGTGAATACCAGCCCACTCCCGATATTTTTTCTCTTTCTAGAACCTCTAATCGCGTGTTCATCCCATCTCCATCTTCATCATCCCAATGAGGAAATTGTGCCCTGTCGTAAGGCGCTATTGCACTTTCAGGTTCAATGGTCAAAGTATCTAGCTGTGTTAAGAGCTCATTAGCTAAGGGGGCCTCAACTGGTGTGGGGGTTTGTTGGGGTGTGGGGGTTTGTTCGGCCTTCGGTACTTGGGGTGTGGGGGTTTGTTCGGCCTTCGGTACTTGGGTTGATTCAGATGTTTGTGACGGTCTCGGCACCGAAGCACTAGAAGGTTCTGAAGATGCAGTTTCAGGTTCTGTTTCTGGCTGGCTTTGCTCGTTCTCGCTAGAAACAAGGTTGCTATCTTCAGTATTTGTTCCCCCGCAGCCAAATGCCACCAACCCGAGGGAAACACAGAGAAGAATTTTTCCTATTACCCGCACCTCCTAATAATAGGAAAAGATAACAAAAGATCCAGTCGTATCTTTTGTGACAGTAGATTCCGCTTTTATTCCTACAGAAACCTAGCGGAAGAAGATTTAAGTAGTTAGACAGGCGATTGCTTCGTCAATAACTGAATCAGCTAGCTTGCGCAGATCATCGTCATCCATCTGGGCAACTCGGTGCGGCACCTTAATAGAACCGGTGTATTCTTCCATCCCGACCGTTGGAGCGAAACCAGCGACAATAGGAGCAAAAGGTTCGGTAATCACCAGGGCTGTAGGGATCCCGTGCGCTTCCATTTGAACAGCGTCGTGCAAACTACACGCCGTACATGCCCCTCAATCACCAAGGCCTGAGATCACCAGATGTGACCGGGCTGCGAACATTTCCGCCTCATCAGCATCAATAGGTTTAGAAGCACTGGGTTTAGAATGCACCACAATCTCGGCAACAGGTAAGCGTTCCTGCAATCCTTCAGCCACGTACGTTAAGAGTTCTTTCGCGTGCGGCTTAGAATTCTCGATCACGGTGATCACTACAGGATCGATCGGTGTAGACCGGTCTGCCATACGGACTTCATCTGGTCCCTCGGTCTCGTACTCTGGATTGAGAACATCAATGGTGGTCATGGTGACTTCTTTCTTGTTTCTATGGTAGCCCACCGCCAGGAAGCTGTACTTTTCTCGTAGAGGCAGATGAGTGAATTGTGGGAGCCCACGTTGGAATATAGGCGCTCCAACCAGCTCCGGGACTACCAGCAGTGATGAGGAAGATATCATCGGGTCTGCGTATAGTAGCGAGTTTTCCATCAGCGTCAGGTGTCATATCGTTCTGTGTTGTGTGCTCCATCACGATTCCGGCTGATTCCAAGTAGGCGGGGGTGACTCGTGTAGCTTCAGTGAGGTGTTCTCGGATTGCTTGTCGGGTCCAGCCTCCCTCAGCGAGAATCATTCGATGGACATAGCCGAGTATTAGAAGCACTTGGTGTCCTTTTCCAACACCATAGGTTGCCGGATTAGTCATAGCGGCAGCATACGTTGCGAGTATTCCCTCAGGTGTGCCATTGAGCTGGTTCGATACCTGATGGGAGCCTTCGGCTGCTAATACAGTTACGGTCGTGTCAGCTTGGTCGTAGCCGAGCTCAACTCGAAGCGGTTCCCACCCTTCAGGTGGAGGTTCTTCAGCCACAAGCATCGTGTACTTACCGGGGTGTCCGATAGATGACCCGTCAAGATAGTTGGAGCGGGCGCCAAGGACGTTCATGGCTACTAATCGCATCGCCCGGCCGATAGTTGCATTAGCCCGATATCCGGGACCGAGAGCATTCCGGTTGGCATTTAACCCTAGAGCTTCGAGATTCGGTCCACTAATAGCTAGGCATAAAGCAGCACCGCCCGTGCTAGTAATTGCGGTATTGCACCCAAAGACGGGATCACACATAGCAGCGATTCCAGCAAGAACCACTGGAAAATGTTGTGGTTCGCAGCCAGCCATCACCGCATTAATTGCAGCTTTTTCCGCCGTGATATTGCGAGAACGTTCCGGAACGGTTCCAACAACATCACCAACAGTAACTCCAGCAAACCCCAGCATCGCTTGAACACGTTCAGGTGTAGGTGGAACCACTGGTAAGCCGTCGGTCCAGCCACGGGCAAAGAACTCTTCCTGTACATCGTGTTCCGTAAAGGTGAAGGACGTTGCCATAAAAAAACATTAGCAAGGTTTCAATAATACGGCATTTCCGATCGGTAGCTCTTCTGTCGACAAGTTCGCGAAGGGGTCCAAAGACTTCTTTTATCTATCAATCTGTGATTTTCTAGTACTTGTCGAATAGGGATGAGCGGGCTATGCTCCGAACTGAATCAATCCCCAACCCAACAAGTGAGGTAGTTATGGCCATTAATGTCGGAGACGCAGTTCCAGATATCGAAGTACGAGTTCTAGATGAAGGCGGTATGCCAACTTCAGTGCAGACAGGTGATGTGTTGGGAGCTGGAAAAGTTGTATTGTTTGCTGTTCCGGGTGCTTTCACAACCGGTTGCACGATGGTTCATCTCCCTACGTTTGTTGAGGGAGCTTCTGATCTTGCTGGCGAAGGTGTAGATACGATTGCATGTATTGCAGTGAACGACGCTTGGGTTATGGGAGCATGGGGGAAAGCTCACGGCTCTGACGATATTACGATGCTGGCCGATGGTAACGGTGAATTCGCTGCCGCTATGGGACTGACGATGGACGGGTCAGGTTTTGGCCTCGGAAGCCGATCAAAGCGCTATGCCGCTGTCATCGAGGATGGCACGATTACCCATCTGGCTGTTGACGAAGGTGGTATCGAGCTCTCAACTTGCTCAGCAGTTCTTGACGCTATCGTCGAGGCATAATCGTTCGCATATCTACATCGAACGCAGTTTACTAGAAAACGGAAACCTGAAATCTCCTTATTTAAAGCTAAGGAGGCTCGGTTGGTAATCTTCGGGTGCTTGAAAGCCGAGAAGATTCAACGTTGTTGAAGCAATATGGCTCAGTCCCGCGTCCGGTGGCGGGTTGAGATCATATTCGTTTTGGTTTTCAGAGTCGTGAATGACGAACGGGACTGGAGCCAACGTATGTGAAGTCATAGGGACACGACCCCCATCTGAGGTTTCTGTAAACATCTTGTCGGCGTTTCCATGATCAGATGTGTAGATCAGAACCCCTCCGAGTTTTTCAATAGCGTCCAGTAATTGCCGTATGCAGTCGTCGACGGTTTCCATAGCTGTAATAGCTGCTTCGAGATTTCCGGTGTGCCCGACCATATCTCCATTTGCGTAATTCACTCGCCCGTACCGGTAGTTCCCCGAACGAAGAAGGTCGATCGTGGCATCGGTAATTTCCTGCGCTTTCATAGCTGGAGCTTCATCAAAAGGGACGTTATCTGAGGGGATCTCAATGTAGGTTTCGATTTCTTCGTTGATGTATCCGCTTCGGTTTCCATTCCAAAAATAGGTTACATGGCCGAATTTTTGTGTTTCACTTATCGCAAAAGAGGGCACTCTCATTTCTGCAAGGTATTCACCCATCGTCCTGTCAATCAGGGGAGGGTCTACTAGATAGTTTTTTGGAACAAGGAGGTCACCGTCGTACTGCAACATTCCCGCGTAGAACACTTTCGGATGGTTTCCACGATCGAATGCTTCGAATTCCTCATTTTCAAATGCTTGGGAGATTTCTATGGCGCGGTCGCCTCGAAAATTGAAAACGATGACAGCATCACCATCATGAATTTTTCCTACTGGTTCTTCCGCTTCATCTATGATCACGAACTGTTCTAGGTATTGGTCTCCTAGATCGGATTCTTCATACAGGGTTTCTACGGCGTGTTTGGCTGAAGTGAATGGTCGTCCGATGCCGTGGGTGTGGCAGTTGTATCCGCGTTCGATCATTTCCCAGTCGGCCTCGTAGCGGTCCATGGTTATGGTCATGCGCCCCCCGCCCGAAGCGATGCGAACATCCGTACCTGATGTTGCGTTCAGCGTTTCAAGAAAATCTTCTGTCCGGTTAATGTATTCCAGTGCTGATCTGGGAGGTGTGTCTCGGCCGTCGAGGAGAATATGGAGGCGTATTCGCTGTACGCCTTCTTCTACTGCTTGAGTAATTAACTGTTCAAGATGGGCGATATGGCTGTGGACGTTGCCATCAGAATGCAGTCCGATGAAATGCATTGTCCCTGATTGCCCATGTGCAACGGCTTCTTTCCATACGTCTGACTCGTATAGTGTTCCCGTTTCGAGCGCCTGATTTACGAGTTTTGCGCCCTGGGCGAAAATTCTTCCTGCCCCTATTGCGTTATGGCCTACTTCACTGTTACCCATATCATCATCAGTGGGTAATCCGACGGCAGTACCGTGGGCGGCGAGTTGTGTAGAAAAAGGCGAATCTACGAGGGCATCGAGGGTAGGTGTTGATGCTTGGGCCACGGCGTTACTTTCAATATTGTCGGCGATTCCGACCCCGTCGGCGACAACGACAAGGACAGGTCCTGGGCGACCTGAGAATGTCGAGTGTTGATCTAATGAAAGTGCCATAAGGCCATCCTAGAAGAAGTCAGCTACCGAAGACTGATCTTTCCTTCACCCGCGCCGGTTTCACCAATCAATGCAGCTACTACACCTTGCTCTTCTAGTTCAGCACACACATCAGATGATTTGTCTTTGTCGACGCCAAAGATGAGACCTCCAGATGTTTGAGCGTCAGCTAGAAGCAGCAGGTCGATCTCACTAAAGGACCCCTCATCAACCTGATCCGCTATCCAAGCAAGGTTTCTTCGTGTTCCACCCGGAACAATTCCATCTTCCACGTATTGTCTCGCTGCAGGCAAAAACGGGATTTGGTCAACATGTAACACCGCATTGACGCCTGATGCTTTAGTCATCTTCCCTAAATGTCCGAGAAGGCCGAATCCGGTGACGTCTGTTGCCCCCGTGGCACCTGCTGATACCGCTACTCGTGACGCTACGTCGTTTAATCGTTCCATCGAGTTGATAGCTGCTTCTAAGCTCTCATCGTCTACTGTTCCAGCTTTGATCGCTGTGGTGATTACTCCTATCCCTAAGGGTTTTGTCAAGATCAGGTCCTGTCCGCCGTGTAATCCCGTGTTAGTTAGGACATGGTCTGGGTCGACTTCGCCGGTGACAGCTATCCCATACTTGGGTTCCGGATCAGAAATACTATGGCCGCCGATGATCGCCATTCCTGCCTTCTCGGCGATATCTAGACCTCCCTGAAGAACTTCGGAGAGGAGCTCTGTTGGTAGTTCATCATTATTCCACGCCACAAGGTTCAGCCCAAATAGGGGTGTGCCGCCCATCGCGTAGACATCGGAGAGGCTATTGGCAGCGGCAATACGGCCCCAGGTACGCGCGTCGTTTACCACTGGTGTGATGAAATCAACAGTGGAGATCAATGCACGACCATCTCCGAGATTCCATACGCCAGCGTCATCGCCTGTTTCTAGCCCGACGAGGACGTTAGGGTTATTTGTAGTGTTCAAGAGGCTCACGACGTGAGCTAATTCACCCGGGTCGAGTTTGCAGCCTCAACCAGCTCCATGACTGAACTGGGTTAACCACACAGTTTCTTTTTCACTCATGCCGCTCCTTTCTCTTACTTAAAGGCTAGTTCCCCAAGAGGTCAGAAGGGTGACTCGGATCTTGCAACCTTTCTTTTCAATTCCATAACGTGAAGTTCTTTTCTAGCCGCGGTTGAGAAACAAAGGAAAGCTGATAGGACTAGGTATGCCCTTAACGAAGCTATTTTCTGCATCCATCAGTCTTTGTATCGCTCTCATCGCAGGTTTCGTCGTTTCCTGCGGAGGAGACGGAACCTCATCTGACTCTTCGTCAACGCCGCCCGATGCTTCTGATGCTGCGGCGTCGCCTTCTATGGAAGCTACCTCTGAACAGAATGAAACAGCGACGATCTCCCAAGAAGTCCTTTTTTCTATCCAAGTAGCGGAAGCGTTGATCGGTGAACCCGTCGGCGAAGAAGGCGAATCATGCCTATTTTCCGCTGCCCAATCGAATCCGGACTTCGCCGCCGCTATTTCTGCCGTTTTAGCGAATCAGGCTCCGCTTTCCGGAAAAGAATTTTCTGATCTCGTCATCGGTGTCCGTGATTGTGTCGGTTTAGAACGCATGAATCAAGCAATCTCAACTGGTCTCTCGCTTGGCGAGGAAAGCGACGACCTCTTTGAGTGTCTTATGAAACAAACCGGTGACTCGAATGGTGATGCTGCTTTTGTTGGACTTGCCGCTGTTACCGTGCAATACCCGATACCACCAGAGTATGCAGATGAAACTGTTGAGATTCTTACGACATGCGTGGCCGATGATCTTCTCGCCAACCAACTATCCCTTCAATACCTGCAAACACGAAACTTTTCCGTTGACGTTGATCAGGACTGCCTCACTAGTGAACTTGCTACTTCCGGTATTGCTTCTTCCTTTTGGGAAGCAGCGTTCTTAACTCAAGATGCCGAACAGCTCGCGGCTGTAGCGGCCTTAGTAGAGTCATGTGAGAAACCTCTATTTGCAGATCTGTTACCTGCGGTTCCCGATGATTTTGTTCCATGGGAAGGACAGCGTGCCCTCGCCGAGGTAGCTCCACCTGCAAGGAACAATATTTACTCGGAAGCTCCACCGATGACGATCGACACAAGTGGGTCATATCAGGCAATTATCACGACGGCCGATGGCGACATGACGTTCGACCTCCTCGTTGAGACAGCTCCTATCACAGTTAATAACTTTGTAAAACTTACTGAAGATGGATATTACGACGGAGTGATTTTTCACCGGGTCCTTGAAGATTTCATGGCGCAAGGTGGCGATCCCGCTGGACAGGGAACTGGCGGCCCGGGGTACCAGTTCGAAGATGAAGTTGATGATGGTCCAGCTATGGAGTCAAGAGGCCTTCTTGCCATGGCAAATGCGGGCCCCGGCACAAACGGAAGCCAATTCTTCATCACGTTCGCACCCACCCCGCACCTCACAGGGAACCACACCGTGTTTGGGACACTAACAGCTGGAGATGATGTGCTCTCAGCGATAGATTTGCGCGATCCAGCGAGTCCGTCATCACGTGGCGAGGTCATCCTTGAAATCCGTATCTTCGGACCCTAGCGCTATTGCAAAGATCAGTAGGATTTGGGTAGACCGAGAGTTTTGCTGGAGATAAAGTTCAGGACCATTTCCTGGCTAACTGGGGCGATCTTCATGAGTCTTGCTTCCCGCCAATAGCGTTCGACATGGTATTCGCTGGCGTACCCGAACCCGCCAAGGGTTTGCATGGCCCGATCGGCAGCGAAGAAACCGGCCTCTGACGCTAAATATTTTGCTGTATTTGCCGCTTCAGCACACCCAATTCCTTGATCGTATTGCCATGACGCTTTCCTGATCATCAGTTCCGCAGCGTGTAATTTCATATGGGCTTGAGCAAGAGGAAACGAGATTCCTTGGTTTTGGCCGATCGGCCGGTCAAAAACAACCCGAGTGTTTGCATACTTGACAGCCCGATCGACCGCGGCTTTTCCAATCCCCAAAGCTTCAGCGGCGATCAAGATACGTTCCGGGTTTAACCCGTCGAGAATATAGCGGAAACCCTCACCTTCGCTTCCGATAAGGCGTGACGCTGGAACCCGTAAACCGTCGTAGCGAACTTCACACGACACAACCGCATTCCGGCCGACCTTCGCTATAGGGGTTATATCGACTGCGGGGTCATCTAAGTCGACGAGAAAAAGCGAAATGCCATCTGTCGGGCTTGCCGCCTCCTCGTAAGGGGTTGTTCGCACAAGAAGCAGGCACATGTCGCAGTAGGGGGCTTTGCTCGTCCAGACTTTCGCGCCCGTGATCACGTATTCATCGCCATCTCGTTCAGCTCTCGTTCTTATCTTCGTTGTGTCTGTTCCGGCATCCGGTTCCGTTACTCCGAAAGCAACATGCAGCTCACCAGAAGCAACTCTGGGAAGAACGTCGGCGACGAGTTCCGGCGACCCATATTTCCGTACAGGTTCCATTCCGAAGATCGAAAGGTGAATCGCCGAGCACCCATTCATCGCCGCCCCAGACGCTGCGATTTCTTCAAGAATGACCGACGCTTCTGTTATTCCTCGTCCACCACCGCCGAACGATTCAGGTATGGCGATACCGATCCAACCACCCTCAGCCATTTTTTCATAAAACTCCCAAGGGAATTCATGAGCGTCGTCCTTTTCACGCCAATACTCGTCAGGAAAATCAGCGCAAATACGGCGAATCGCTTCTCGGATTTCTTCAATTTCAGATTTTTTTTCAAAATCCAACGGATCTATCCCTTGCTTCGCTGTATCTCTCACGTAACTGTATGTCACAGCACAAAAATTTTGTATTCCTCAACTGCATTTATCTCGCCGTATGCGGTACTCTACGCCAATGGTCGGATCGATTCTTGGCAACAGAGTACCTAGAACAGAGGACAGGAAGCTTCTCACGTCCGGAGGAACCTACGTCTACGATCTGGCGTTAGATAATCTCGCTCACGCGTTTTTTGTTCGCTCTACCGTCGCCCACGCAACAATCACTAACCTCGATACCTCCGAAGCAGCTGCAGCTCCTGGTGTTATTGGAGTAGTTACTTCTGCCGATCTGAATATCGCCCCGTTCAGTGCTGGAATCGCCAAAGTCAACGACGCGTTCGCCCGGGGGCCTTTAGCGGCAGATCGTGTCCGCTATGTCGGCGATCCCATAGCCGTTGTTGTAGCTGAATCATTTCAACAAGCAGTTGACGCCGCTGAGCTCATCGATATCGAATACGATTTCCTCCCGACAATCGTTGACCCAGAAAGCGCGTTGGACCCTGACAGTCCACTGATCTTCCCTGAGAAAACAGACAATGTTGCAATCACCATGCTCGACCCGGAATCGGATGTGCTCGCAGACGCAACACACGTCGTACGCGGCCGGTACGTCAACCAGCGTGTCGCCGGCGCCCCGCTTGAACCCAACTCTGCAGCCGCCATCGTCAACGGCGACAAACTAACCTTTTACTGTGCCACTCAGATGCCGCACAGCTTGAAAGATAAACTCGCTGAAACCCTCGGCCGTGACGCTGACACAATCCGGGTTATAGCTCCAGATGTTGGCGGAGGTTTCGGAGCTAAAGCAGGCCTGTATATTGAATTTCCGGTACTTGCCGTCTTGGCAGAAATGTATGGCCGCCCAGTGACGTGGACGGAAACACGAAGCGAAGATATGGTCGCGCTTGCACATTCCCGAGCTCAAATTCAATATTGTGAAACAGGATTCGATGAGGATGGAAATCTTACCGGAATGCGGGTACGCCTTGTCGGCGATGCAGGGGCTTATCCCAGCATGGGTGCGCTGCTTCCTGGGTTAACGAAACAAATGGCGAACGGTACGTACAATTTTCCAAAAGTACGGTTCGATGTAGCTGTCGCGATCACGAATACATCTCCAACAGGGGCTTATCGGGGCGCTGGACGTCCGGAAGCTACAGCGCTCATTGAACGAGCTATGGATCAAGCAAGCATAGAACTGGGTATAGATCCATTAGAGATCCGGCGGCGAAATTTCATCCAATCTGACCAGTTCCCGTTTGATACCCTCACTGGGTGGACATATGACACTGGCGATTATGTTACATCGATGGAAAAAGCAGCTGAGATTATCGGTTATGACGATCTTCGAGACCAACAGCGTCAACGGCGAGAAGATGGATCCAACCGGGCGTTAGGGATCGGTGTAGCTTCATACGTTGAGGTGACAAGTGGCGGAGGCGGGTCAGAATACGCGTCGTTGGAGATACACGATGATGGAACTGCCACTATGAAAGCAGGAACGTCAGCTCATGGCCAAGGCCACCAGACTAGCTTCGCGATGATTGTTTCCGAACTTACAGGTATTCCTGTGGAGAGCATCACCCTCGTCCAGTCCGACACTGACATCGTTCCCCGCGGCGGCGGTACTGGGGGATCACGGTCTCTGCAGCTTGGAGGGTCAGCCGTGAAAGAAGCGACAGGTGCGGTCATAGAAAAAGCGAAAGATCTCACAGCGCATCTCCTTGAAGCCTCCGTAGATGACATTGTCGTCAATACCGAGCATGGAACTGTCGGCGTTGCTGGGGTTCCAGCGACTGCGTTGAGCTGGGGCGAATTAGCGGCAGCCTCAAAAAAGGAAGTACCTGAAGGGGTTCTCGATACTGAAGATGGCATGGAGGGTCTTGCCGCTCAACTTGATTTCAAGCAGGACAATGGGACGTTCCCATTCGGTACCCATATTTCGGTTGTTGACGTAGATCTAGAAACTGGGGAAGTTATTCTTATTCGCCATGTCGCTGTTGACGATGCCGGCACTGTCATTAACCCGCTTATCTTCGAAGGGCAGCAGCAAGGCGGCATTGGGCAGGGAATATCCCAAGCGTTATACGAGGAGGTCCTTTACGATGCTGAAGGGAACCCTATGACAGGTAACTTTATGGATTATGCATTTCCGTCTGCGGCGGAAATGATCGATTTTGAAACCCACCACACTGTCACCCCGACTCATTTGAACCCTCTTGGAGCGAAAGGTATCGGAGAAGCAGCGACAATCGGATCTACGCCAGCTGTCCAAAACGCTGTTATCGATGCGCTGGCGCACCTTGGTGTTCGCCATATCGATATGCCATGCACGCCGGAACGGGTATGGAAAACAATCCAAGCCGCAGAAAAAGGGGCGTTACCGGACCCATGGAGGGAACCGCCAGAGATCTTTGATGAACTAACTGCAGGTACTTAGATACCTTCTTCTGGCATAGGGTCACCAGCGAGAATAACGGTTATTGCTGTAGCCGTCGTGAGGCATAAGACACCAATTGTGAATGGTGTTAGCGATGTATCGACTTGGGTAGTGATGAGCCCGCCGATGAGAGCGCCAAAAAACATTCGAATGGCGCTTGTGAGCGCTGAAGCTGTTCCGGCGATATCAGGGAGCGGGAATAGAGCAGCGGAATTCAGATTTGGCATCATAAACATGAAAGTGGCGAGCATAATGGCCAGGATCGGGATGAACGCCCAGAAATGAGGAACCCCGTCGGCGGTAACAGTGACAATGAGAAGCGCCGCTGATGTCAGAACGAGAAACAGGGAAGCCCAAAAGAGGATTTTTTGTATGCCGAAAATCATGACGAATTGGCCGTTTAACAGGGAAGTAATCCCGAAAAGAATAGCGACCATACCGAAAATGAATGGAAACTGGCCGCCTCGTCCGAGGATATCGCTAATCATTTGTTCGCTCGCCGAAAGGTATAGAACAAAGATTGCTTGGAGGAAGATCGAAGCCACGGTATAGGTAGCGGGAATACGAGTGGTGCAGACACGCTTGTATCCTCGCAGCGTCGTTTTGAGATTAACCTTTGTCCGGTACGCAGGGTTGAGGGTTTCCGATAGGCGAAGACTCCATGCTCCTATAGCAACAGCCCAGATTACACAGAACCAGAAAATGCCCTGCCATGGAAAAATAGCGATAATGCCAGCGCCCAAGGCGGGGGCGACGATCGGGACGAGCACAAACACTGCCATGATTTCCGACATGGCTTTGGCCATACGGTTCCCTTCGAAAGAATCTCGGATGATGGCGACAGCTACAACTCGTGACCCGGCGGCTCCTATGCCCCATACGAAACGGGCGGTCATAAGCAAGGAAAAGCTAGGAGCGAGCGCAGATCCGATAGCGCCTATCAGATAGATACTTATTCCTATATAGAGAACGGGTTTTCGGCCGAACCAATCTGAAAGTGGCCCGAAAAATAGTTGGGCGATCGCTAAACCGATGAAATAGATCGTGATGATTTGGCGTTCCTGCCCGCCGCTATCTGAAAGGCCAAAAGTAGAGCGAATATCGTCGAAAGCTGGCAAAATAATGTCGATCCCTAAAGCCATGAGCGCCATGAGTGCTGAAATTAGCGTTAGGAGCTCTCTTCGTTGTAGGCCGTGCGGGGCGGACCCAGCATCACTTGCTCGAAGATTACTTTCGGGAGAACTCACTCATGAACTCTACAGCAGTTCCCCTTTAAGACTTGCTATGGGATGCCTGTATGTTTGCGGGTACCGAGCGGGTGAGGGGAATCGAACCCCCGTCCTCAGCTTGGGAAGCTGATGTTCTACCATTGAACTACACCCGCATCTAGGTCCAAAGTACAAAGAAACACGCTAAAACAGGACACTCAGTAGAAAACGTTGAAAAAATCCGTATTCGGGTTTTTTCAAATCGGAGGTCCTCCGGAGAAACCATTGGCGGAAATAGGACTTGAGTCCATCTGTAAATGGACACTGGGCCTAAAAACTTCATCGCGAAAAACTTCAGAATGAAGACATGATGAATCAACGAAACCTAAATCAACTCGTAATAGCAGTAGCGCTAGCTGCGTTCTTAGGACTTTCAGCGATCAGCTGTAGTTCAAACGAAACGCCATCTATCGCTGATGTCTCTGAAGGGAACGAAAGCACCTATCTAGAAACCATTGGAGAGACGCCAGTTCTTTCAGATGACTATCAGAACACCATTACGGAAGATGCCAGTACTAGCTCATATTCCTTTGATGAAATTGAAGCACCGAGTTACACAGAAGGAGATACTCCGGGAGAAGAACCCAGTAAATGTGGGGATTCTCGAGAAGATCTCGTCGGATTCAGTCCAGCTTCCGAACTGGTAGAAACTTTCGTTGCGGAGTATCCATGCATTGGTTAAAGGAGGAAACCATGTCGAAAAAAATAAACACTATCTATTTCACAAGCATCCTAATAGGGATCGCGATATTTGCTGGGGGTTGTTTCAAAGCAGGAAACACTCAGGCAGCACAATCATTGCGAACAGAAGAAATTCAGACTCAAGAAGAAACAAGTCAGGATAGTGTTGCAGATGTATCTGTTGTTCTAGAAAAAACTGAAGATCACGATCAGGACCACTACCATGGCCACGATCATGATCATGGCCACGACCATAGTGAAATTGTTGTCTTACCCGAAGCTGGCGAAGCTCAACTTTCCGCTGCAACAGAGTCAGCTGATGAGAGCAGGCTTCAGGCCGAAGCTTCTAGGGAACAAGAACGAGTTGAGACCGATCAAGCTAACCAGCAAGCCGCAGATCAAGCTGAAACAAGCAGACTAGAAACACAAATAAACGCTGCTGAAGAAGAAGCCAGACTAGAAGCTGAACGGCAAGTCGCAGCATACGCTGCAGAAATGGCTCGGCTCGTAGCTCAGGCAGAACAAGTACTTACCCGAGAATACCCTTGGGGGGAATTCTCGCAGAAAACTGTTGAACTACAAATGCTGCTTGGAACATCAGTCGATGGCGTCTATGGAAACGCAACAAGACAAGCCCACATAGCTGCATTGGCAGATCGAGGCCTATTTACCGATAATGTTCCCTCAGCCCCTTCTCCTGCTCCTGCCTCTACTCAAGCTTCGTCAACTTCATGTTCAGGAATGACATGCTGGAACGGATATGAAGGGCAAAACCAGGCAGCAGTTAATTCTGCTATCAACGCCCTTCCAGCTGAACTCCAACGAGCATTAAATGGAGTAGATATTGTCAACGGCTGCCACCCGTATGCATTTGCAAGTAAAGGACGGTGCGTCTTTGGTGTTTGGGATAGTGCTGGATGGAAAGCCGATGGAACCTACGGAGCCGATTGGGCCCGAAGCCTCTGGATCTCAAATCGTGCCGTAGAAGCAGGGCGCCTCATTGACGTAGCAGTCCATGAAGCCGCCCACGCATACAGCTACATGATTATGCGAACCTGTGTAAATGAGGCAACTGGAGAAACCTACCGCGTTGACCTCCGTAACCTCTTTGGCGGAGAAGAGTTCCTCGCCGACGCCATCACCGCCTACTTCAATGGGGCTAACGCATTCCAAAATTATCGCGGCACCGGAACGGGCCTCTCCCAAGGAGAACAAGACGCCTTAACGGAAATGTTCGCCACCTGCTGAGATCTCTCCTGCAAAGCAACTTGAACAGGTTTTTAGACCAAGAAGCAAATATCTGTAAACATAAGTGCGTGATAACAGTTCCAGACATTATCCAACAATCAGCCTTTCAATTCCCGGACCGCTGCGCCATCTCTGTCAATAACGAGGAATTAACTTTCAGCGAGGTCGATGAACGGGCAAGCCGTCTAGCGCAGTTGATCAAAACCAAGGGGATATCACCGGGACAACGCATCGCTTTCCTCGCAATGAACGAAAAAGAGTTCTTCGAAATCCAAATCGGCGCTATCCGCGCAGGAGTTGCCCTAGTCCCACTGAACTTTCGACTCGCCGTCCCCGAACTCTCCTTTATAATGGAAAACTCAAACCCACAGCTCCTCATTACCGGACCGGGTTTTCATGAAATCGGAGAACAACTTCACTGCCCTGAACGAATAGCTTTAGGCCCCGAGTACGAACAAGCATTGGAATCAGTCCCTCCATTAGAGCGATCACCAATAGATGCTTCACAAATCTGCTCTGTCCTATACACCAGCGGTACGACTGGGCGACCGAAAGGGACCCTGATATCAAATCAGGCGCTCTGGGCTCGCATAGTTTCGTTCACCCTTGAATACAAGCCAGATCCGAACGACATTTACCTCCAAGGACTTCCCCTTTTTCACATCGCAGCGAACGTATCGTTCACCTACGCATACAATGGCGTCCCCAACATCGTCGTTCGAGAGTTCAACCCTGCTGACGTCATCCATGTATTGGAAGAAAAGAAGGTGACTGATGCACTATTTGTCCCAACCATGATCAACCTTCTCATTAATCATCCCGACATAGAAACAGCTGATCTCTCTTCTCTTGATTTCGTCGCCTACGGAGCATCAACAATTCCCCCTTCTGTACTAGAGAAAGCAATCGAAGTCTTCGACGCTGATTTCTGCCAACTTTTCGGAATGACCGAAACGTCAGGATGCACGGCGCTACGCCCCGAAGACCACGACCCAGTCAACAAGCCCCACCTCTTATCGTCGGCGGGAGTCGTCGCGCACGGTTTCGAAGTTCGTGTCGTTAACGATCAAGACATAGACGTCCAAGTCGGAGAAGTAGGAGAAGTCATTTGTCGCGGCCCGGCGCTCATGGATGGTTACCTAGGAGATGAAGAAGCAACGGCCAACGCATTACGCGGAGGGTGGATGCATACCGGAGATCTCGGGAAACTTGACGACGAAGGCTACCTCTACATCACTGATAGGAAAAAGGACATGATCATATCTGGAGGGGAAAACATATACCCAAGAGAAGTCGAAGATGTCCTCTTTTCCCACGAGGCCGTCCACTCGGCCGCAGTGATCGGTATTCCTGACAAACGCTGGGGTGAGCAAGTCCACGCAATCGTTGTCCTGCACCCTGACTCCACAATTCAAGAGATGGACCTACTCGTTTACGCTCGAGAGAACCTCGCCGGCTATAAAGTCCCCAAATCTTTGGAATTTGTCGAAGAGCTTCCCGTAAATGCAACCGGAAAAGTTCTAAAGAAAATACTTCGTGAACCCTACTGGGAAGGGCTTCAACGCCAAGTCCATTGATCAATAACTGGGAAGCAAAAGGTCAATTCTGTAGAACCACAAGCCCATAGCGACAAACAAAGGGAAGACTCCCACACCGTAGGTGATGTATTTGAATTTCCTCTCTTTATTCTCACTGTTTGCGATCCGGTAGGTCCGGTACCAAACTGTGAAGAAAACAAGCCCGTACAAAATGACAGCTAGCAGCTGGTCATCATCCCCGTCTAATCCCTCGCCGAATCCTTCCGTTACCGTAGTTGTCTTTTCGATCACAGTGTTAGCTTCATCGCGGATCGTTTCGGTCACCTCTCTTGCTACTTCAACTTCTCGCTCAACGGTTTCTGTTGTCGTGACTTCCTCAGACACGACAGAGGTTTGCGTTGTGCTCGAAATCAGTGCACTAATTTCTTCCTGCGATGGAAGGTATGGGACATCAGTTTGGGTAAGTTCGGCGACAACGATATAACGCTGTGCCGCCGAGTATTTGGGATGGCACGACGTTAACGTCAGCCTGTTATCTCCTTGGTCTTTCACAACCCATGTGTCGCTAGGTTCAACAATGAAACGTTCTGTCACCGTGTAGATGCAGTTGCCATAGGGGGTATTGACTCGAATCTCATCACCAAACTTGAGATTAGCGATATCGCCGAAGGGAGAGCCGTACGTTGTTCTGTGGCCGGCGATCGCTGCGTTTCCAGTTGAACACAGGGGAGCTGAATCT
This sequence comes from Actinomycetota bacterium, assembly GCA_902529525.1. Taxonomy (GTDB): domain Bacteria; phylum Actinomycetota; class Acidimicrobiia; order Acidimicrobiales; family UBA8592; genus UBA8592. The sequence goes on along the minus strand of CABZWT010000010.1, from coordinate 11,175 downwards.
GTGTAATGGCCTGGACCCTTGCGAAGGTCACTCACAGCGGTTCCGGATACCACAATGGAATCCAACCCCATAACGGGGGCGACGATCTGGGCGATAGCTTCTCCTTGGGGTTTGTACACAATGTTGCCAAGGGCGGAGATCTCCTCGGCAGTGAAGTCATCGAATGGTGAGCTAGACACTTCTGTTTCAACGGTTTCAGTGCGTTCGACGTCTTCACTGATAGTGACGGTTTCGAGCTTCATAAACGTATTTTGGATAAATTCATCAGACGCGAGTTCTTCAGTAACCGTATCAAGGTCGTTTTCAAGACTGCTTTGAGCTTGGGCGGTGATTAGTGCAGTGCCGAACAGTTGATAGATGGCGAATAAAAACAGTAAAACACCGGAACTGATCAGAACGAATCCGGTCCGTCGAAAAACTGTTTCTAATTTTTTTGACTGCATAAAGCCCTCAAAGCGTGTCAGTTTTTAGTGGTCGGAAGGTACTTAATCATTCTAAAGACTCTTAGTTGTTACAAATAGGACGAAGATCTTTTTCTTCTTTTGGATGTATGAAAATTTCAGATAAAACAAACTGCTACCACTTGACTGAGAATCACAAGGGTGTAGTTTCTCCATATGGCAGAATTACGTTTTTTCTTCGGGACAATGGGATCAGGTAAAAGCACTCAAGCTCTCCAAATTCGCCATAACCTTGCCGCAAGAGGACTTAACGTAATTCTGACCACTCAACTTGATCGGCAAGCTGGAAAAGTTTCAAGCCGCCTCGGAGTTGAAGCCGAAGCCGAGATCGTCGACTCGAAACTTAACCTCTTCGAACTTGCTCGAACCACTTTTGAAGCTTCTGGACTGGATGCGATGGTTTGTGATGAAGCCCAGTTCTATGAGCCCAAACAGATTGAACAATTAGCTCAAGTGGTCGATGAACTACACGTGGACGTGTATGCGTTTGGCCTACTCACGAGCTTTCAAGGCGAGTTGTTCCCAGGGACAGCTCGACTGCTTGAACTTGCCGATGAACGCAATCAGGTGCAGGTAGAAGCTCGCTGCTGGTGCGGTTCACGAGCAACCCATAATGCTCGCCTTGTGAATGGTATCCAGGTTTACTCCGGAGCGTTGAAAGTCGTCGGTGACACCGCTGATGAGGAGAAGGAAGAAGCTGTTGAAGTGACTTACGAACTTATGTGCAGGAAACACTGGCATGCTGGTCTGCGACGCCGCCAAGGCGAACAGCTTGAACTTCTAGATCAACAAACCGGCCCTGCTGAAGTCATTGACCTTCCACTGAAGACCCCCACAAGCTAGAAAACGCCACATGCGCTTGAGGTAAGGGTAGTTAGGCCTCCGATTGGATATGGAGGTCCACTCGATCCCTCAACTCCCTTTTCAGAACTTTCCCAGACCCTGTTTTCGGAAGCTCATCGACGAAAATAACAATCTTTGGAGTTTTAGGCCCAGAAAGGTGCTCGCGCGCAAACTCAATCAGCTCCTCAGCAGAGCATTCCCCGTTTCGAACAACAATGGCAGAAACTACCTCTCCCCATTCCTCGTCTGCTACCCCAACAACAGCAACTTCGTGCACCTGCGGGTGCTCGTCTAAGACATTTTCTATTTCAGCAGGGTACACGTTCACTCCACCAGTGATGATCATGTCTTTTTTCCTATCGCAGATGTAGAAATATCCGTCCGTATCCTTATATGCGATATCACCAACAGTTTGAAACCCATCGAGATGGTCCTCTAAATATCTTTCTTCAGCTTTGTAGTAGGTATCAAAGAGAGCAACGGAACGCGCATACAATTCACCTGGAGTATCGGGCTCGTTGATGACTTTCCCTTCATCGTCGATGAGTTGAATCTCAACTCCGGGAGATGGAAGGCCGCAAGACCCCGGTTTCCGAAGCTGATCCTCTGGTGCTAAAACAGTGCAGACCGAAAGTTCCGTGGAGCCATAAATCTCCCAAAGCGAATCGGGAGGAAAATCTCGAAGGTAGGCTTTTTTGAGCGCCATCGTCCATGGAGCAGCATTTGCAATCATCGATTGCATCGATGAAACATCGTACTTGTCTTTGGTTTCTTTCGGGAGGGCAGTGATCCGGCGAATAGGGGTAGGGGCAGAAAATGTTGCAGAAACACGATGTGTTTCGACAAGGCGAAGCCAGTCTTCTGGATCGAACGTGTACTGGCAGACAATGGTGGCGCCGACGAGCTGCGCTCGGCGGGCAAATCCAGAAGGGCCAGAGTGGTACAAGGGTCCTGTGGTAAGAAAGATGAGTTCTTCCATCCTGTCCCAACCGATAAATTCCAAAAGCGCACCGTACTGGTTGATTTCCCCTCCGACACGCCGCATGGCGCCTTTCGGTTTTCCAGTTGTCCCTGACGTGTAAATCATTGTCAGCGCGCTTTCCGCCTTTCCTTCACTTGCAGGTGTTTGCGCATCACCCAGAGCATCCTCCCATAACAAAATCCCTGAATGCTGCTCGGCGTTTCCATAGGTGACCACGTGCTGCAACATCGGTAACTGGTCTCTGATAGAAGAAAGCACTGGAAGGTATGTCGCTTCAATGATGAGAATCTTCGCATCAGCGTGGGCCAAAAGATACGAAGCTTCCGCGGGCGTTGACCGGTAGGGAATTGGCACAGATACCCCTCCCGCTTTTCGGATTGCATGCATCGCCGCCAGTGTTTCCAGACTATTGTTCCCCCACCAGGAGATATGGCTTCCCAGTTCAGCGCCGAGATCTAAAAGCCCGTTTGTTAATCGGTTAACAAGAGTATTGAACGAATCGTAGTTGATTGTTCGGACAGGAACTTCCGGACGGTCGTCTATTACCGCTATCCGATCGCCCACAGTCTCGGCGTGATATGTCAGATGATCCATTGTCACATTCGAACCGTACACCGTGAACTTCGATTCATGGAAGTTGAAAAACATTTCATTTTCTTGTGCAGGGTTGACGAACAACCCACTACTGCCACTAATCTGCACTTCGTGATCCTTTCTGACAAAACTCTTCAAGAATATCTAGCTTCTGGAAAAATCATTATTGAACCTTTAGGTGAAAATGCGATTCAACCAAGCTCAGTGGATTTACGAATAGATTCCCAGTTTCGTGTTTTCAGAAATCACTCGCTTGGAATTATCGACGTCAGAGAAAATTTAGAAGACCTCACCGAACTTGTTACAGTCACCGATGATGAGCCTTTTATTCTTCACCCCGGCGAGTTCGTTCTTGGAAGCACGTTAGAGCGGGTTGTTGTTCCAGAGGATCTTGTCGCCCGACTAGAAGGGAAAAGTAGCTTAGGTAGGCTAGGTTTACTTATTCACTCCACGGCTGGATTTGTTGACGCGGGTTGGGATGGGCAACTTACCCTAGAGCTGTCGAATGTCGCGAATCTCCCCATCACGTTGTATGCCGGTATGAAGATAGGGCAAATCAGTTTCCAACAGATGACGACACCAGCAGATAACCCATATGGGTCCCACGCCTTAGGGTCCAAATATCAGAACCAGACTGGGCCGAGACCAAGCCGCTATTGGGAGAATTTTGGAGAACGCGAATAAAAAAAACCTGCGAAAAGCATTTGTGGTTTTGGTCGTTGTTGCGGTTCTTGTCCTTTTCTTTTCTGGCGTTTTCGACTTTCTCCATGACCGTGAAAAGGTCGAAGACTTCTTTCAAGATTCTGGAGTACTTGGGCCGGTTATCTACATTTTGGCATTCGTTGCCGCCCAACCGCTTAGCCTTCCCGGAGCAGCTTTAATCATTCCCGCTACTTTCGTATGGTCATGGTGGGAAGTCCTTCTCTACAGCATGGTCGGCGGAATTATTGCGAGCACATTCGGCTTTGCTGTTTCCCGCTGGATAGCCCAAGATTGGGTACGAAAGAGATTACCGGCAAAACTTCTCAAATGGGACCGTCGACTCTCAGAGCGAGCGTTCCTATCTGTGGTAGTTTTACGGCTCATAACTGGCTACGCCCCGGCAGCAGACTGGGTATTGGGAATTTCAAAGATCCACATGAGAGATTTTCTTCTCGGAACAGCAATAGGCCTCGTCCCGATCACAGCTGTGTTGGCAATTTTCGGAGATGATACGGTCAAATGGATCCAAAGGGCACCTTTAGCCGCACTCGGAATCGTAGCTGCTCTAGGGGGCGTTTTTTTTCTTTGGAAAAAACTCAAACCAGTAGAGGCAAAGACGTAAAAGGAATTTACTCCTCTTGAGCAAGTTGGTCCGCCTGATACCTCCAACTAAACCTGTTGAAGCACCCAGGTAAGTCAAAATCTTCCTCAATAGCAGCGATTTCTGCATCAGTAAGTCGAGCAACTTGGACGAATCTCGTGATCCCTCTTTCATTCAGACGTTGAGCGCTATAAGGGTCGAGGCCCCTAATAAGTGAAAGGTTATCGGGCTTACCTGTATCTTCAAGTTCCTCGCTGACGGTGTCGTCCTCAAGTTGATCACCTTCAGAAGGTTCAACTGGGCTATCTGAAATAACTGGGCTATCTGAAATAACTGGGCTATCTGAAATAACTGCTTGGGCGCGAACGGCTCCCGTACTTCCTTTTTCAGCAACAACCCTTTGGACAGCACCAACTGGGACTGGATCTCCAGCAGGTACCGGCTTCATCAAATCATCAGCAGGAATAGAATCGGGTGTAGCAACATTTGGGTTCTCAAGAAGAACCTTTCGTGATGCTTCTGCATCATCTTCTCCAGCTTCCAAAGCTTCCACAAGATGGATGGCTAAATCAGCTACCTTTACTTCGTCCTCTTCTTTGCCAGCTGCCTTTACCCCATCGTCCATCATTATGTAACAGAACGGGCAGGCAGTCGCTATACGACTTGCCCCAGTTTCAACCAGTTCTTGGGCTCGAACATCATTCACCTTCGGCCCTATGTCCTCTTCCATCCACATTCGGGCGCCACCAGCTCCACAACACATACCTTTTGTCCCGTTCCGTGGAGCTTCGACGATTTCAACACCGGACAGGCTCCCGATAACTTTTCGAGGAGCCATATAGATATCATTATGCCGGCCGAGATAGCAGCTGTCATGATAGACAATACGTTCAGCCAAGGTTGCTTTCGACATATCTAAATCGCCGGATTCAATAAGCTGTTCCAGTAGTTGGGTGTGATGGATCACCTCGTAGTGTCCACCGAGTTGAGGATATTCATTTTGCAAGGTATTGAAGCAATGCGGGCATTGGGTGATGATTTTCTTCACTCCCATCCCATTTAAGGTTTCAATATTTTGCATAGCAAGCATTTGGAAGATGTATTCATTGCCGGAACGGCGAGCAGGATCACCAGTGCAATTTTCTGCCGGGCCTAAGATGCTTACGTCAATGCCGGCACGACTTAAGAGTTTCGCCATTGCTTGACTTACTTTTTTGTTCTTATCATCAAAGCTTCCAGCACAACCGACCCAATACAGCCATTCCGATTCGAACGGGTCACCACCTGCGATAATTTCTATTCCTTCAATATCTTTCGCCCAGTCGGCACGTTCTGATTGGGATATAGCCCACGGATTCCCAGAATTTTCCATTGCCCTGTAGGCATTTCCAAGTTCAGTAGGGAAATCAGACTCCATCAGAGACTTATACCTTCGCATGTCAAGAATTTTGTCGAGGATCTCAATATTGACCGGGCAGTTTTCATCGCAAGCTTTACAACTTGTACACGCCCACAATTCGTCGTTGGTGACACGGTCAAACATCCAATTGGCGGGAACAGTGATTTCCGCATCGACTCCTATCGGTGGGGTTGTCACTACATCGCCCGTTGCTGCCATGACCTCACCGGTCTTTAGCACAATTTCTCTTGGATCTAGGGGCTTGCCAGTAGCGTGCGCTGGGCAAACAGCGGTGCACCTTCCGCACATTGTGCACGCATCAGTATCCAGCAATTGTTTCCAGGTGAAATCCTCAATCGTTGAAGCGCCGAATGTTTCTAGCTCTGTCTCCATTAAATTCGGTAGTGGTTTCATCGCCCCCTTAGGACGGTCCCGGTCCTTAAGGTACATATTCAATGGGGAGGTAAAGATATGTCGGAGCATCGTAATCGGGAGGAAAACAAGGAACCCAATAAAGAAGATGACATGCGCGTACCACCACGCCTGATGCCATCCACTTAAATTCCCAGCTCCGGCGAAAAGTTTAGCGAGCGGATACCCAATAATGGACCACTTTTCATACGAAGGTTCGTTTTCAAGAGCAATCCGGAATCCTTCAGCGATGAAGCCTGTGACACCCAGCCCAAATAACAGTCCAAGTCCTATAGCGTGGTCGCCACGTGATTTAATTCGTATTCGGTACGGACGGAATTGACGCGGCCCATACCGGCGGAGAAGCGCCCATGTCACGCCGATAAGAAATAACACGCCTGCAACATCGCCTATTAGGGAATACCCCTTGTATACCCCTCCATGGAGAAATTTGAGATCGTTGGGCAATTGGTGGTCGATCTCTAAAGTTGTTGTAACACCTAGAAGAATAATGAACGGGAAATACATTAGGGAATGCATCAAGCCGGCCGCTGGATCCCGCATCAAAGTTTTCATATATAAGCCAGCGCGAAGATCTCTAGCTCGTCGATGAACGTTCTTTTTTGTCGTTGAACGATTATCGGGCTGGCCGCGCGTCCAGTTTCTTACCCGAAGTGAAAAATTCCACGCCCCGTAAATGATTAGCGCTGGGATTATGGTATAGAACGCGACCTTCGCAGCTGTGGGGATATTCCCAAATACTTCACGATGTACGGAGTGATTCCCATGCTGGTCAAAGACTGCAGCGGCTACACCAGATAGAGCTGTGAATACAGCAACAGCTATTCCGAGGCCAATGACCCAATCTTGTGGCCGAAACCTGTTTTTACTTCCCTCTTCCATGACTTACTTAAAGGTAGCCTGTAGCCGCCCTAAGAACTTGTTTTCAAAGCGTGAAATTTGTTGAGTATGCCAGAAATCACAGTAATTATTTAAAGAATCCTTTCGAAATAACCGTGTGAGCGGCCTCAAACCAAAAGTTGAGTCAAACAGGCACAATTTTTCGCATTTTTGGGAATAAATCTGGACATGTATCGGTTGATATAGATGCAGCTCGATCTGCAGAAAGAAACTAGTGCACTCAGTGCCGAATAGGAGATGAACATGGCGAAGGCCGTCGGAATAGATCTAGGAACAACAAACTCAGTTGTCGCAGTACTTGAAGGAGGAGAACCGACAGTTATTGCGAACACGGAGGGCAGCCGCACGACCCCTTCCGTAGTAGCTTTTGCGAAAGATGGTGAGGTTCTCGTAGGTGAGGTTGCTAAACGCCAAGCGATCACTAACCCGGAACGAACAATCCGATCTGTTAAGAGAGATATGGGAAGCGGATGGAATATCAACATTGACGATAAGTCATATAACTCACAAGAGATTTCTGCGCGAACTCTTATGAAGCTCAAACGCGATGCTGAATCCTATTTGGGTGACACGGTTACTGAAGCGGTTATAACTGTGCCTGCGTACTTCGATGACGCTCAACGAACCGCTACCCAAGAAGCCGGAAAAGTCGCTGGCCTTGAAGTCCTCCGGATCATCAATGAACCGACAGCTGCCGCTTTAGCGTATGGCCTCGATAAGGGCGACGAAGATCAAACTATTCTCGTTTTCGACCTCGGTGGAGGTACGTTCGATGTCTCCGTGTTAGAGATTGGTGATGGTGTATTCGAAGTAAAATCTACAAGCGGAGACACTGAGCTTGGCGGTGACGATTGGGACGAGCGAGTTATCCAATGGCTAATTGACTCCTTCAATAACGATCATGGCGTTGATCTATCCAAGGACAATATGGCAGCGCAACGCCTAAAAGAAGCTGCAGAAAAAGCAAAAATCGAACTTTCAGCTAGCCAGAGCACCCAGATTAATCTTCCCTTCATCACAGCCACTGATGCCGGGCCATTACATATGGACTACTCATTTTCTCGATCAAAATTCCAAGAACTCACTGAAGACTTGTTAGAACGGTGCCGTAAACCCTTTGAACAAGCGATCAAAGATGCGAATCTCTCAAAAAGTGAGATTGATCATGTAATTATGGTTGGAGGTTCAACCCGAATGCCGGCAGTGTCTGAACTGGTACAAAGCATGACGGGGAAAGAACCAAATAAGAGTGTGAACCCAGATGAAGTAGTAGCAGTTGGTGCCGCCGTCCAAGCAGGTGTACTTCGAGGAGAAGTAAAGGATATTCTTCTTCTAGATGTCACCCCACTTTCTTTAGGTATCGAAACTAAAGGTGGAGTGATGACGAAACTAATTGAACGCAACACGACGATACCTACAAGAAGAACAGAGGTATTCACCACAGCTGATGACAATCAACCATCAGTGGAAATCCATGTCCTCCAGGGTGAACGTGAAATGTCGCAGTTCAACAAAACTCTTGGGAAGTTTCAGCTCGTGGACCTTCCGCCTGCTCCGCGAGGAGTTCCGCAAATCGAAGTCACTTTCGACATAGATGCGAACGGCATTGTCCATGTTTCAGCGAAGGACCGAGCGACCGGGAAAGAGCAATCGATCACCATAACCGGTCAATCTTCGCTGGAAAAAGACAAAATTGATCAGATGATTGCTGATGCTGAAGCCCACGCAAACGAAGACCGAGAACGGCGCGAAGAAGCTGAAGCCCGAAACTCAGCTGATTCTTTGATCTATCAAACAGAAAAAATGATCAGAGATAACGAAGACAAAATCACGGACGATGAAAAAACGGACGTCGAAGAAAAAATTGCTTCTCTCAAAGGGTTATTGGAAAATGAGGGAGCCAGCCTTGATGATCTCAAAGAAGCTGTAGAAAGCCTCAACACGGCAAGTCAAGGATTCGCGCAGCGACTATACGAAGCAGCTGCCCAGCAAGAAAACGCCGATGAAACTGATGATATGGACGACATCATAGATGCAGAAATCATCGATGAGGAAGAAGAAACGTGAGCGAAGATGAAGAAACCATCCCCGAGGATGAGATAGAAACAGAAGATCCTGTATCCGAAGAAGCGCCAAGTCCTGAACTTTCAGAAGACGCTGCAACTATTGAACAGCTTCAATTAGAACGAGATACTTACCTCTCTGATCTTCAGCGCATTAAAGCAGAGTTTGATAACTTCCGACGCCAAGCACAAAAACGTCAGAGTGATCTAACCGAGCACGCTGCTAGCGGTATAGTCGAAAAACTTCTTCCCATTCTCGATGCCTGCGAAGCGGCGATTCACCAAGGGGCGACAGATGTCCAACCTATCCAAACGTCTCTGCTAGAAACCCTGCAAACAAATGGTCTAGCTGTCACCGGTGTAGAAGGGGAAGAGTTCGACCCCGATCACCATGAAGCCGTTATCCACGAGCCTTGTGAAGAAACAGAGACGCCAATTGTATATGAGGTTATGAGATCTGGTTATACCTGGAACGGCAGGACAATACGGCCAGCCATGGTTCGGGTCAAGGGATAGTTGATTTTGTAGATGGCCTGAACTCATAGTTATCTGCGACGGATGATAAAGGGGGTTAAATGGACATAAAGCGCGAATGGCTCGAAAAGGATTACTATGCGACCCTCGGCGTATCTGCTGACGCATCCGATAAAGAAATTCAAAGCAAATACAGGGAATTAGCGCGTGAACTGCATCCAGACAAGAACCCGGACGACCAGAAAGCTGAAGACCGGTTCAAAGAAGTGTCAACAGCGTATGATGTGGTCGGAAATCCCGAAACTAGAAACCAGTATGATGATGTTCGCCGAATGGGCCCATCAGCAATGGGAGGATTCTCCGGCCAAGGAGCGGACTTTGGTAATTTAGGAGACCTACTAAATGGGATGTTCGGAGGATCTAGTAATCCCTTCGGATCCGCTGGGCACAACATGCCCCGTCCGGGAGCGCACCAACAGGCCCAACTCCGCCTTAGTTTTGATGAAGCCATTCAAGGAGTGACAACATCGGTTACGACCGCAGGACAAGATGGAACTTCGCAGTCAGTAAAAATACGGATCCCAGCTGGGGTTGACGATGGTAAGCGCATAAGGGTAAAAGGCAAAGGCGGCAAAGGCAGTAACGGAGGCCCATCAGGCGACTTAATTGTCATCATCAGAGTATCTCCGCATAAGCTCTTCACCCGAGAAGGTAGAACTCTCAATTTAAGCCTGCCCGTCACCTTTCCAGAAGCTACTCTCGGCGCTGACATCCAAGTTCCCACCTATGGTGGTGAATCCGTGACGTTAAGGCTCCCACCCGGAACAGAATCAGGGAAAACGTTCAGGGTTAAAGGAAAAGGGATAACTGTCGGTACTTCAACGGGCGACTTCTTTGTAACGGTGGAAATTGCAATACCAAAAGAGTTAAACGACCAGCAGATCTCTTCATTACAACAGTACGCGCAAACAAATCCAGAAAACCCACGAGAAAACCTAGGAAATACCTAATCACTAACTTTTCTTCCTTATCGCCGCAAGTCATATTTAGCGATACTATGGCTAGCCATGGCAGAGGGATTGTTAGAAGTCGAAGGAATCTCAATCCAATTTGGTGGCATCACTGCGCTCGATAACCTCACGTTCACTGTCGATTCGACGCAAATATGTGGCCTCATAGGGCCAAATGGGGCTGGAAAGACGACGCTATTTAATGTCATCAGCAGAATCTACAACCCGTCACAAGGGCACATAAAATTCAATGGGGTCGACCTTCTTGGTCTTTCACCGCACGAAATCTCACAAACAGGGATCGCCCGAACATTCCAAAATCTTGCCTTATGGCCAAGGATGACTGTTGCAGAAAATGTCATGGCAGGAGCGCATATCAAAGGTAAGCAGAACTTCTTTTCAGCGATGACACGCTTAGGGCTGCAAACAGAAGAACGAGAACTTCGACATAAAGCCTATGAAACCTTGGAAATGCTGAATCTCCTCGAGCATGCAGAAAAGCCCTGCGATGGCTTGCCATTCGGAACTATGAAACGAATAGAGCTAGCACGCGCTTTAGTAAGTAACCCTAAACTGCTTCTTCTAGATGAACCAGCTACAGGGTTAACCCACTCAGAAGTAACTGAACTTTCAGAACTTATCATCTCAATCCGCAAACACTTTGAGCTAACAATCCTGCTAGTAGAACATCACATGGGCATGGTTATGAGCATG
>CABZWT010000009.1:0-36152 GCA_902529525.1 Actinomycetota bacterium | reverse complement strand
TTTCCGCGGAAATCCAACGAGAACGTACTACGGGAAAGGTCCCGTGCCCGAAGGCCCAATAAAAAAATGGTCATATCCCCAAAATCAGAATATGTGTGGCTCTACGACACTCAATAACGAAGATGAGCAATGGTGTGGGACAGGGTGGACGGGCCAGCCAGCAGTCTTCAGGTATCGTGACAGTACCTGGGTAGTTTTTGGAGCTCTTGACGGAGCAGTGCACTTTGTTGACGCTGAATCGGGCCAGCCGATTCTAGAGCCCTACCAAACTGAAGATATTATTAAGGGGTCAGTCACGATTGACCCAGATGGCTATCCATTCGTATACATAGGATCTCGAGATGACAAACTTCGAGTTATTGCCTTTGATCGCGAAGACCCCGAAGAGCTCTGGGCGCTCGACGCTGATACGGTCCCCGGGCAACTCTGGAATAATGACTGGGATGGATCACCAATCATCATCGACGATTATATGTTCGAAGGTGGTGAAAATTCGGTTTTTCACATCATCAAACTTAACCGATCGTATGATCCATCTGGTCTAGCGATAGTTGATCCAGAACTAGTGTTCTCAGTTCCCGGTTATGATGACGACCTACTTTTTAAGGTTGGGAGCAATGTCTCCATAGAAAACTCAGTCGCTATCAGTGAGAACACCGTGTATTTCGCAAACTCTGGTGGTCTCGTCCAAGGGTGGGATATCACAGATCTAAAATCTGGCGAAGATCCTGAGCGTACATTTCGCTATTGGGTAGGCGACGATGTCGATGCATCCGTTGTAGTTGATGAGGAAGGTTTCCTTTACGTTGGAGTTGAGTACGAACGGGGTTTATCTAGGTCATTTGAAGTAGGTCAAATAATTAAACTCGACCCAAGAAATGCTGAAGATCCTCTCGTATGGTCTGTGTTCGACACGGCCCAACTACCTGATGGTGTTTGGGCGACTCCAGCGTTATACAAAGATATCGTGATTGTTCCGACTGATTCTGCGAGGATGATCGGCATCGACAGAGAGACAGGAAGTATCAGGTGGGAGTTTTTCCTCCCAGGCCCGCTTTGGAGCTCTCCAGTAGTTGTAGACGACGTGCTTATGCAAGCAGACTGCTCTGGGAATGTATCAGGGTTCGACATTTCAGATACTTCTATAAAACCCCCACGTCTTTGGGTCGTCTATATCGGTGGTTGCATTGAATCAACGCCAGCGGTCTGGGAGGGCAAAATTATCGTCGGGTCAAGAGATGGCCAAGTCCATATGGCGGCGGATTAACGACCGTTCAACCAACGAAAGGGAAAGTCTGAACGAACCTTCGTCACAGTAGATGGCTCGATGTCACTAAGTAGAATCTGCGTTTCATTTTTGCTTGCTTTGCTGATGGTCTTTCCCATAGGGCCATACAGCCGGCTATCGCCCGAATACGTGAGTCCATCTCCTTCGCCAATCCTGTTTACTCCTAAGACAAACGCTTGATTTTCGATTGCTCTTGCTTTGAGTAGAGCTTTCCAGTGATTTCGGCGAACTTCCGGCCAATTCGCTACCACAATAAATAGATCGGTCGCTGCAGCAATATCCCAAAAGTCAGGGCCAAAGCGAAGGTCAAAGCATATGAAAAAACTACACCTGACACCCTCTACCTCGACAGTGAGAGGGGTAGAGCCTCCAACATAGTGTTTGTCTTCCCCCGCATACCCAAATAGGTGTTTTTTCTCGTATCTCAGAGTATTTCCACCTGGGTCAGCAAGCACCAAAGAATTATGGGGGAGATCATTGCCTCTAGAAAGAATTGGCACTGATCCACAAATCCATACACCTAGCTCAGTTGCCTGTTGAATAAGAAATTGGGTGCTGGCGCCATCTAAGGTTTCACTAATGTGTTTTGTGTTCATTGAGAAACCATTACTGAACAGCTCTGAAAGAACTATCAAGCGCGCGCCATCTCCAGCAGCCTGCTCAATTAACGGAGCAAGAAGGGAGAAGTTCTTTTCTGGTTGTTCCCAGGCAATGTCATGCTGGATAGCAGCGACCTTCATAGTGACCCTTTGATGGTCCAGTCAGTTACATTTGACAGCCTATTAACTGCTTCCTCAAGGACCTCCATTCTTTTGCAGAACGCGAAACGGACTAGATGGCGCCCCTCTTCTTTATTGTCATAAAACACGACATTTGGTACCGCAACGACTCCACATCGTTCAGGGAGTGCAGTGCAGAAACTCTTACCGTCAGTGGCTCCTAGCGGTCGGATATCTGCTGTAACGAAATAAGTCCCAGATGGCGGGAAAACTGTGAAACCAGCAGCGGTTAAGCCCCCCATGAGGCAGTCGCGTTTCTGGCGCATGTCAGCAACAAATTCCTCGAAGTATGTGAGGGGTAAATTTAAGGCGGTTACTATGGCATGCTGGAACGGGGCTCCGTTAACGAAGGTGAGAAATTGCTTCGCTGTACGAACCGTTTCTAACAAGGCCGGTTGAGCGCACACCCACCCGATTTTCCACCCTGTGAAACTAAATGTCTTCCCCGCAGATGAGATTTGTACAGTACGGTCGCGCATTCCAGGAAATCGGATTAATGGCGTGTGCGTTCCTTCGAAGACGAGGTGCTCATAAACTTCGTCACAGATAGCGAGAAGGTTACGTTCATTACACAAGTCAGCAATAAATTGAAGTTCATCGCTGGAGAAAACCTTTCCTGTGGGATTATGCGGCGAATTTAAAAGAATTGCCTTAGTGCGAGGTCCGATGGCATTTTTAAGTTCTTCTGGGTCGAAACTGTAATCTGGAGCTCGGAGGGTCACCACCTTGCGAACTCCTCCCGCCAGTGCAATAGAGGCAGCGTATGAATCATAATACGGTTCGAACGTGACAACTTCATCGCCTGGTTCACAAATGGATAACAGCGTGGCCGCTATAGCCTCAGTAGCTCCTGCGGTAATAAGCACTTCACTATTGGGGTCAAAATTTATGCCATAGAAACGTTCTTGATGTTCAGCAACAGCATTACGAAGTTCAGGAATACCCAACCCCGGCGGGTATTGATTAAACCCATCTCGTATAGCTTTAACGGCGGCCTCAGCGATTTCAGAAGGCCCATCGGTATCGGGGAAACCTTGCCCCAGATTTATCGCCCCCGTTTTGACAGCAAGAGCTGACATCTCGGCGAAAATTGTCTCGCCAAATTCGCGTAGCGGCTCTTTAATATATGGATCTCCAGGGTGAGTCACGTCAAATAGGGTAGTGGACTTTAGTGCATCTCGATAGCAGGACTTAAGGACGAATGAATTCTGTTCGCATATTTTCAATTCTTTCCCATGAATGACACTTCTTCGAATGGTCATTCACCATTCCTATTGCCTGCATAAACGAATAGATTGTTGTTGGTCCCACCCAAGACCACCCTCGTGCCTTTAAATCCTTACTTAGGGCTTCCGAGGTAGCTGATAGAGAGCGATTTGACTCACCCTCCTTTGTTTCTTCGTCGGGTTCCCATGACCATAGATAGCTAGCAAGCGAACCCTTTTCATCTATAATCTCGATCGCTCTTTGAGCATTATTTACCGTGGCCTGGATCTTTCCTTTATGTCGGATGATCCCCTCATCATTTATAAGTCTTTGAAAGTCTTTCTCATCAAATCCGGCAACCTTTTCAATATTGAAATTTTTGAAAGCTTGACGAAAGTTCTTTCTCTTTCGGAGAATCGTTATCCAAGAAAGCCCCGACTGGAAGCCTTCGAGACAGATTCTTTCAAACAGGCCGTCGTCATCTCCTACCGGAACTCCCCATTCAGTGTCATGATATTCCATGTAGGATTCATCCATCCCCGGCCAGAGACACCGAACCATTCCATCATCCGTAACACCTATCTGATCTGCCATATCACAACATACCTCATCATTTGCAGGCTTCGCTCTGCCGATCGCTTATAGAAATCAGGCACTAGTTTGCGTCAGGTCCTCACATCGAACTAGAGATATAACCATGGCTTTGAGTATTCCTGAATCCTTAAATGATTTTGACGCAGAGTGGCTCACTCAAGCACTCAGTGCATCAGGAGTTACCTCGTCAGTGGTGGCGCATGTTGCGACTGAACGGATAGCGATTGGTGAAGGCTTCCTTGGAGAATTAGCGCGACTGCACCTCACGTATGAAACTGATGAGAGCGGTCCACAAACAGTAATAGCTAAGATTCCAACAACTGATGGGGCGCTCAAACCACTTGGAGTCATGCTTGGTGTATATGAACGAGAAGCACTTTTTTACACCCATGTCGCGCCAAAAGTTTCTATTCGTAAACCGGACGTGTATTTCAACGGAAATGACCCCAAGTCAGAGCGATACGCTCTTCTCCTAGAGGATGTAGGGCACTACCGGTCCGGAGACCACCTACTGGGTGCAAGCCTAGAAGATGCTATGGCAGTAATCGATACGGCTGCACAAATTCATTCACGCTGGTGGGATAGCAAAGAACTCATCGACATGGAGTGGGTTCCACCTCTCGATAGTCCCATTAATATGGGGCTTCAAGGACTGTACGAGGCTTCGTGGCCCACAGTGATGGACCAGTACGGGCACCTCTATCCAGATTGGCTTCCGGAGAAACTTGAATCGTTCATTCCAGAAATTTCTCAATGGTTGGTGAGTTGGGCAGAAAGAAGTAGAACTCTCACGCACAACGACTTTCGACTAGATAATCTTCTCTTCGATGACAAGGCGGATGGTCTTCCTGAAGTGATCGTATTAGATTTCCAGCTTGTCGGTAGAGGAGATGGTTCGGGTGACCTTTCCCCGTTTTTGGGTTGTAATCTCGACGTTGATCTTCGCCGGAATTCTGAAATTGACTTGCTTCGCCGGTACCACGATGCGATGCATGACCGTGAAACAGGATTTCAAACATTCGATGAGCTTGTAGAACAAATAGACACTGCACACCTGTTCTGGCTTGTGAACTGGGGAAACACCGCAGTGACGGCTGACCAGCCCAATGAACGAGCATCCAAACTTTTCACTGCGATTCTAGAACGAAGCATCGCCGCAGTTGTAGATCGCGATAGCGTTCAATACATCGGTTCGATGGGCAAGTAAAGCTAGGCTAAAAGAAGGCGAGTGGAGGATCAAATGGGTAGCTTGCACCAGCAAGCAATTGAGATTATCAAGTCCAAAGGACTCAAAAGGCTTGAGAAGCCTATCCAATTGGCTTCAGGTGCGATGAGTCAGGATTTCGTTGATGGCAAACTGGCTACAGCGCACTTTGATGACCTAGAAATCGCAAGCCGGGCAATAGTTGACGGAATTTTACTTCAAGGTGTTGAATTTGATGTTGTTGGCGGCCCAACCCTTGGAGCAGATGCCTTAACGATAGGAATAGCTGGAATTCAACGCTGCCGGTGGTTCTTTGTTCGCAAGAAACCAAAAGGGCGCGGAACAAACAAACTCATTGAAGGTTCATCGATAGGGGACGGCGATCGATGCTTAGTAGTTGAAGATGCCATAACAACTGGAGGTTCACTCCTTAAAGCAATTGACGCAGTTGAAGCGACCGGCGCAAAAGTTGTCGCAGTCTCAACACTTGTTGATCGAGGGGAAATAGCGAGACCCCTCATAGAAAGTCGAGATATTCTTTATTATCCGCTAGCGACGTATCTGGATTTGGGGATAGAGCCAGTAGAGATCCCTAGTTGACATGAACTTCGCAGATGCTAAACAAGTCAATAGAGGGCATTAATTAAGGGGTGGTATGTCCGAGACGCTTCACCAAAAAGAAGATATAGAGATTCTTGCTTCGGAAGATCCTGGCATCGGACTGCCAGGGAGAGTAAAACTTCCTGGATATTCCCGGACAATGGGTCCTCAAACGCATCTCTTCGCAGAGCGCGAGCGCCTACAAGGATTAAAGTGGCAACATTTCGACGTTCAACAACTTTCACCCACAGTTGGAGCCGAGCTCATTGGTGTGGATTTAACTCAGGAACTTCCCCAACAAGTGATTGACGAAATTCAACAAGCCTTATGGGATTACAAGGTAATCTTTTTTAGAGATCAGCCAATCACTTCAGAACAGCATGTTAACTTTGCCAGTCAATTCGGGGAGTTAGAGATCCACCCATTTCTACCTCCTAATACCGAAACTCCAGAATTGGTCAGATTCGAAAAAAATGATAAGGCCGGCGGATACGAGAACCAGTGGCATCATGACGTCACTTGGAGAAATACACCTTCTCGAGGAGCGATTCTTCGAGCAGTCGAAGTCCCACCGGTAGGTGGAGATACGCTTTTTGTAGACGCACATGCGGCCTATGGGGGGCTGGATCAAGAAACGAAAGACCTTATCGATGATCTGGTTGCTACCCATGATTTTTTCAGAGCTTTCGCTCGCCAAGTCCCTGATGAGAAAAAGAAAGAGATACGAGAGCAGTATCCGATTGTTGAACATCCGGTAGTTATCAACCACTACCAGACAGGGAAACCCCTGCTATATGTGAACAGGATATTTGTGACTGGCATAAAGGGCTGGGAACAAAAGCCAAGTTTTGAGCTTCTGGACCTTCTTTGTCGGGAGTTTGAAGTACTTGAGTACTCTTGTCGTTTTAGGTGGGAACCCAATTCCATAGCGTTTTGGGATAATCAAGCGGTCCAACACTATGCAACCAGTGACTATTCTCCACATAGGCGAGTTATGGAGCGAGCAAGTATTAAGGGGACTCAACCCGCGCGAGGGGAAGTCCACTCTTAGCTGCAATAGTTTGTAGCCCAGAAACTACCTCCCTCCATGTTTGGAAATTGGTTTGATGGACGTATCGTAAGTAGAGAGTTTTAGGGCTCCAATACGCCCCACGAACTTATAAATCAAAAATTTTTTAGTGTGCAAGGAGTGCGCAGATATGAATTTGCATCCACGGGAGGACCGGATTGTTGTCCGGCCCGGAGAATCAGAGGAAACTACGGCAAGTGGTCTAGTAATACCAGACACAGCCAAAGAAAAACCACAACAAGGTGAAGTACTAGCCGTTGGCCCCGGAAAACGATCCGAACAGACAGGTGAACTAATCTCAGTTGATGTAGAGGTTGGAGATACTGTTGTTTACGCAAAGTACGGAGGCACTGAAATTTCTAGCGGTGGCGAAGAACTTTTGATCCTGTCAGCCCGCGACGTGCTCGCAATAGTGAAGTAGGAAACATGTCAAAAATACTTAAATTCGACGAAGAGGCCCGACGAAAGCTTGAAGCAGGAGTAAATCATCTTGCTGATGCTGTAAAGGTCACACTCGGACCCAAAGGGCGAAATGTTGTGCTCGATAAGAAGTTCGGTGCACCAACCATTACCAATGACGGTGTCTCTATTGCCCGCGAGGTGGAACTTGAGGACCCATTTGAAAACATGGGCGCCCAGCTAGTGAAAGAGGTCGCTACAAAAACCAATGATGTTGCTGGTGATGGAACAACAACTGCAACTGTTCTTGCACAAGCCATGGTTAAAGAAGGTCTAAGAAACGTAGCTGCTGGAGCGAACCCAATGGTTCTCAAAAAAGGTATTCAAGCTGCAGTAGACGCGGCTGTGGATTCAATTGGTGAGCAAGCTCAGCAGGTAGCTGATTCTAAAGATCAGATTGCTAACGTTGCTTCTATATCTGCAGCTGATGAAACAGTTGGAGAAATTATCGCCGAAGCGATCGACAAGGTAGGTAAAGACGGAGTTGTCACTGTGGAGGAGTCCAACACATTCGGTATGGATCTCGACTTCACGGAAGGTATGCAGTTCGATAAAGGTTACCTTTCACCATATTTCGTCACTGATCCTGAGCGGCAAGAAGCTGTTCTCGAAGAGCCATATATTCTTTTGACACAGGGCAAAATTTCATCTGTGCAGGAAATGCTTCCTGTTCTAGAGAAGGTCATGCAATCAGGGAAGCCTCTATTGATCATTGCTGAGGATGTTGAAGGTGAGGCGTTAGCTACACTCGTCGTGAACAAGATCCGTGGTACTTTCAATTCTGTTGCGGTCAAAGCTCCAGGATTTGGAGAACGTAGGAAGGCAATGCTTCAGGACATGGCAGTTCTTAGTGGTGGCCAAGTTATCGCTGAGGAAGTAGGGCTTAAACTTGATGGCGTTACTTTGGATCTACTCGGAACTGCCCGCAAGGTAGTAATAACGAAAGATAACACCACCCTTATTGAAGGAGCTGGAACTCGAGAGGATGTAGAAGGTCGTATTTCGCAGATCAAAGCGGAGATCGATAATACAGATTCCGATTGGGACCGTGAGAAACTACAAGAGCGTCTAGCTAAACTCAGTGGTGGAGTTGCTGTTGTTCAGGTTGGCGCTGCAACTGAAGTTGAGCTTAAGGAAAAGAAGCACCGCATTGAAGACGCACTTTCTGCAACACGCGCAGCTATTGAAGAAGGCGTCGTCGCTGGAGGTGGCACAGCCCTACTCCGAGCACGTTCTGCAGTTAACGCTGCTGAAGATGAACTTGATGGGGATGAAGCTACTGGCGCTCGTATGGTAGCAACTGCTCTCACTGCGCCAGCTAAACTCATTGCTGAGAATGCTGGATACGAAGGATCCATTATTGTCCGAGAGGTTGAAAATGCCTCTGGAAATGTTGGCTTCAATGCAGCTAAAGGTGAGCATGAAGACCTTGTTGAAGCAGGAGTAATCGATCCTGCCAAAGTTACACGGGCAGCTCTCCAAAACGCAGCATCTATCGCAAGCTTACTCCTAACTACTGAAGCGCTTATTGCTGATAAACCAGAACCGGAAGCACCAATGCCTGCCGGTGACCCAATGGGCGGCATGGGCGGTATGGGCGGCATGATGTAAGCGGTCCATAAGGAAACGCTAAAGAGAGTCGGTTTTCCGGCTCTCTTTTTCGTTTTGTTAGATTTAAAAAATCATCAATGTTCTAGAAACACCGCAAATGTAGAAAACATGTGTACCCTCGCGACACATGGATAAGAAACCAAAACCTAACCCTCAGAAACTCCTCGACCAGTGGATGGAATGGGAACGAGGAGAGACACCTCCGGGAAGAGTTATAAGTAATCTCAAAACTGGGGGTTTACCAGAGCTCCTAGAGCAACTCATCGAAGAGAAATAAACTGATTTAGTGGAAATAGGAAGAGGCGGATCTCAAAAAATTCCTCGTCCTGAATCTTGGCACCTAGGTGCGCCAGCACCTTGGGAGGGGAAAGAACGGAGAGCCTTTACTCTAGAGGCCTTAGAAAGCGCAATCTCGGGGTACAACTCGCGAACCCTTACTGATAAAACGAAGGAGCAGAGGCGTTCCGCTGTGCTCATCCCAATATATTGTTCGGCTCAAGATGAACTGCATGTTATCTTGACCAGAAGATCTGCAATGATGAAACACCACACCCACGAGGTAAGTTTTCCCGGTGGTAATCAAGAGCCAGAAGACCAAGACCTATGGGCAACGGCTATTCGCGAAGCTCATGAAGAAATAGGACTTAACCCTGAACTTCCGAGGTTTGTAGGGACTCTTGATAGCTTCGTAACTGTAGGTAGTAACTCTCTAGTAACTCCATTCGTAGGGATACTTGATACCGTTCCTGCGCTAGAAGCTAACCCCATAGAAGTCGAAGAAATCATTGATGTTCCATTGGCTGAACTTCTCAATCCAGATATTTATAGAGAAGAGATCTGGCAGTGGCAAGACGGGAAATCACGCCCTGTATTTTTCTTTGAACTTATTGGGGATACTGTCTGGGGTGCCACAGCATCAATGCTGCGACAATTCCTTGTTGTGCTTCTCTCCATAGATCAAACGAAATAATTCTGACTACTGGAACAAACAAAGTACTGAGGTTCATTCTGTCCGCTATTGGTTTGACTAAGATAGGCCCATCACCCGAATTTAAGGAACGGATCTATGGCTGAAGTAGAGGTGGGTCTCGGTAAATCTGGTCGGAGAGCTTATGGGTTTGACGACATCGCTATTGTCCCCAGTAGGCGAACAAGAGATCCGGAAGATGTTGATATTCAATGGGAAATTGATGCGTTTACTTTGGGCCTACCCGTGATGGCGGCGGCTATGGATGGAGTAGTGAGTCCAGCTACAGCTATTGAGATGGGTCGTCTTGGAGGTGTTGGTGTTCTGAATTTAGAGGGACTATGGACGAGATACGAAGATCCTTCGGCCGTACTTGCAGAAATCGCTAAACTCCCTCCGAAAGAAGCGACAAACCGGATGCAAGAGATATATCAGGAGCCAATAAAGCTTGAACTTATCCCTCAACGAATTGCAGAAATTAACGAGAGCGGCGTCATTTCATGTGCATCCGTAACACCGGGGAATACTGAAGCAATGGCACAACAAATTCTTTCCAGCGAACTTGACCTTCTCGTCATTCAAGGAACGGTTGTAACGGCCGAACATGTTTCTAAAACAAAGGATCCGCTTAATCTCAAGTCATTCGTCCGTGAACTCCCAATACCTGTCATTGTCGGAGGATGCGCATCTTATGAAGCAGCCCTTCATCTCATGAGAACAGGAGCCGCAGGTGTTTTGGTTGGTGTCGGCCCCGGTCATGCGTGCACTACTCGTGGCGTACTCGGTATAGGAGTTCCGCAGGCTACTGCAATTGCTGACGCCCGTGCTGCACGCATCCGCCACCTTGACGAAACGGGAGTTTATGTCCATGTCATCGCCGATGGAGGAATGGCCACAGGCGGAGACATTGCCAAAGCAATAGTATGCGGAGCAGACGCCGTCATGATCGGCTCACCACTAGCTGCAGCTCATGAAGCCCCCGGTCAAGGGTTTCATTGGGGAATGGCGACCTTCCATCCAACTCTTCCACGCGGAGCACGAGTAGAAACCCAGCAACGAGGCACCCTCGAAGAAATTCTCCTTGGGCCCGCAACCCAAAATGATGGACGGATGAACCTCTTCGGAGCGCTGAAAAATTCGATGGCAACATGCGGCTACCAAACTCTGAAAGAATTCCAAAAAGCGGAAATTATGGTCGCACCATCACTCCAAACTGAAGGAAAATACCTGCAAAAACAGCAAGGTATTGGAATGGGCTGAGCGTTTTTAATATTTCTGATTAGAATCAGTTCCCTAGTACTAAAGGTGTTCTGTGACTAAAACCAACCCCACTGTTCTTGTTGTAGATTTCGGAGCGCAGTATGCCCAATTGATCGCAAGACGGGTTAGGGAAGCAAGAGTCTACAGCGAGATCGTGTCTCACGACTTAACAGCTGAAGAGGTTGCAGACCTTCGCCCAGCAGGAATCATTCTTAGCGGCGGGCCAAAATCAGTACGTATCGATGGAGCTCCACAAATTGACCCAGCCATCTACGAACTGGATATTCCAATCCTCGGGATTTGTTATGGAGCACAGCTCATAGCACAACAACTTGGAGGCACCGTAAGCCAATTTGAAGCAGGCGAATATGGCAGAACTTCTCTTCGGGTCACAGGAGGAGACCTTCTTTCAGACCAACCAAATGAACAAGATGTCTGGATGAGCCATTTTGACTGCATTACCCAAACTCCAGCAGGTTTTACAGTAACTGCCTCTACGAAAAACGCGCCGGTAGCCGCCTTCGAAAACCAGCGGATCTTTGGCGTCCAATACCACCCCGAAGTATCACATACGGCATACGGCCAACAAACTATCGAAAAATGGTTAGATCTCGCAGGAATAAAGAAAACATGGACAATGACAAATGTCATCGAAGAGCAAGTCGCAGCAATTAGATCTCAAGTGGGCAAAGGAAGAGCCATATGCGGCCTATCGGGAGGTGTAGATTCTGCAGTAGCAGCAGCACTGGTCCACAAGGCAATAGGCCATCAACTTACCTGTGTCTTTGTTGATACAGGACTAATGCGTAAAAATGAGGGTCAGCAAGTAGTAGAAACCTTTCAAAAAACTCAAGGAATTGAGCTTATCCACGTCAAAGCAGCTGAAGAGTTTTTCACAGCTCTAGATGGCATTACAGAACCAGAGACAAAAAGAAAAGCGATTGGAGAGCTCTTCATCCGAATTTTTGAACGAGCATCAGGTGGGATAGAGGACGCAGGGTTCCTTGTACAAGGAACACTATATCCAGACGTTATTGAATCAGGCAGCAAACATGCAGCGACAATTAAAAGTCACC
Organism: Actinomycetota bacterium; assembly: GCA_902529525.1. Taxonomy (GTDB): domain Bacteria; phylum Actinomycetota; class Acidimicrobiia; order Acidimicrobiales; family UBA8592; genus UBA8592. Next base: position 24,039 of record CABZWT010000009.1, on the reverse strand, counting down.
ATAATGTTGGAGGACTACCTGAAGATATGGACTTCGAATTAGTCGAGCCGCTCAGGTCCCTCTTCAAAGACGAAGTACGAAGCGTGGGAACCGAACTAGGTCTACCTGAGGAAATTGTCTGGCGCCAGCCATTCCCCGGACCGGGTTTGGGGGTCCGAATAATCGGCGAAGTAACCCCAGAGAAAGTTGCAATCCTTCAAGAAGCTGATTTCATTGTCCGAGATGAATTAAAGAAAGCAGGATTAGAGCGAAAGATCTGGCAGTCATTCGCCGTTCTACCAGACATTCGCTCTGTTGGGGTCATGGGGGATGAACGAACGTACGGCTTTCCATGTGTAATTCGGGCAGTAACTAGCGAAGACGCAATGACCGCCGATTGGGCACGTATTCCTTTTGATGTCCTTGAGATTATGAGTAGTCGAATCATCAACGAGGTGAATGGGATAAACCGCGTTGCCTACGACATCACATCTAAACCACCCGGAACAATAGAGTGGGAATGACCAACGAGAATATACCCGACTTATACACTCGGGCATTAGCATCATTTGGCAAAGCCCTTTCCGAAGTCCCCCTAGATGCTTGGGATCTTCCTACTCCATGCACCGAATGGACAGTTCAATCTCTTGTCGTTCACGTCGTCGCAGGAGAAGTTCAACTCATCAATCTGCTAGAACATCAGGAATTCGTAGATCCGGATTTGAGCACAAATATCTTAGGGCCCGATCCAATGTCTACTTGGAGAGGGACAGCACTAAAAGCTATAGGAATAGTTCAAGAAACGCCTCTAGATACCCCAATATCTTACCCGACAATGGCTTTGACACTGGAACGACTTCTTGGAGCTAGAATTAGCGACAATGTCGTCCACGGATGGGATTTATCTCAGGCCTTATCGGTTCCATACGAAATCGAAGAAGAAACTGCTGAATGGCTTCTAGATTTCTGGCTTTCTTTATTCGACTTCCTAACCGATTCTGAACATTTTTCTTCACCAGTAGAGCCTGTTGATGACTCGTCTAGCGCCAGATTATTGGCTTTGCTTGGCCGCAATCCGAAATCCTAAAACTCATCTCATCGGCTTCGAATCGGGTCGCTCCCATCCCAATCTGCAGCTTCAGCCATACGGCTCTTTCGTCTTTTGCGGGCATCGTCTGGGAGATCAGCCATTTCAATTATTCCAGTTTCTTGATCAATCAGGTAGATGAACCGAATCCCATGGATTGCGCCCTCTTGAAGAACCTCTAGATTTTCTGCCAGCAGAGATGCGAGCGCGACATCATAGTCCTGAGGGAAAAAACACACATGGTGGACACCTGTTTCAGAACGACCCACAACATCTTTATAGTCAGAAGGGGATTTATTGTGCTGGACAATTAATTCAATTTCTAAAGATCCTGTAAACGCAGTTGCTATACCAATCTCTATTTCGCTTTGAATACCTCGGTGTCGAAAATAATCTAGAGGTACATGTTCAGCGACGTACCAAGGGCCAATACCGGCCTTATCTACCCATTCCATGGCCGCTTCCTTGAGGTCAGAAACAACGTACCCTATTTGCCCCAGAGGTCCTAGGTTTTTCTGCATACAGGAATCATAGGATAATTGTGAGCTGGCTGGTCCTGATTTCTAAATCATTGATCACTTCGCTCAACTCGTAAAATTAAGACAGCTGCCCTACGATGCATTTATGACAAAAGTATCGTTAATAGCAAAATTACAAACTAACCCTGAACAAGCAGATGAAGTCGAAGCAGCGTTGGAGAATACCTGCAAAGCTGCTGCGGAAGAAGTGGGGCTGGAAATTTACTCTGCTCATAAGGACTCTGCTGAAGAGGGAGTCTATTGGTTCTTTGAACTGTACGAAGATGATGCCGCCCTCGGTGTTCATGGGCAGGGAGATGGTATGAAAGCTGCAATGGCTGCATTAGGAGCACTACTCACGGCACCCCCGACTATTAATATTGCTTCACCAGTAGCTGCTAAAGGTATAAATCTTTAAACGTAGATTTATTCTGGTAACTCAGCGATAGTAACTATCCCTGTGCTGCCATTGATGCTGATGATTGCTCCATCGGTAATTTTTGACACAGCATCGAGGATGCCGGTGACACAAGGTATGCCGAATTCACGGCTCACAATCACTGAATGGCTTAACGGAGCGCCTACTTCCACAACAACACCTGCAGCTGGGATAAATAGTGGTGTCCAAGACGGATCAGTTATCGGGGCCACGAGAATTTCCCCTGGTTCCAGTCCGCGCGGATCACCTGGATCGGTGACAACGCGCGCCCTTCCAGTTACTACTCCAGGGCTTCCAGGGACTCCCGCTAATTCTTCACCTGCTTCAGCAGGCTCGGCTGAGCTTTCGCGTTGAGCCCATTCACTAAGCGGAGGTACTTCGCCGTTGATGATAAAGGGGTCCTGTAAATCTGACAGGGCTCTAAATTCTGTTCCACGTTCTCGAATTGACTGAGTCATAGCTTCCGGATTATCAATAAAGTCTTCAAGTTCGGCGTTGCGAACTAGCCAAATATCGCGCGGGGTATCTAAGGCGCCACGCTCAGTCATTCGACGGCCGAGCTCATATATGGGTAATCGAATTTCATGGATTGTCATCATGGCCGTGAGCTTTGTTCTCTCCCTGCCGGGGACAAGTACCCGAGCAGTCCGTAAACCCAGCTCAAGAGCGCCCAACGCTTCATCGTTACCATCAAAGATTGCCCGAACTTCAGTCTCGGCAGCTTCTCTATCAGCTACGGCTGCGGCATGTCGGTTTGCTGGTGATAGCGTTTCGTCAGCATGGCGCATAGCGTCAATTGCAGCAAGAACACTTTCCGGTTTAACTTCCCACGTTTCTGAAGCAGCGTCCCACTCGTATGGGCCTCGGGCACCGTGTTCACTTACAAATAGGGCGAGGTCACTGAGGAATTTCTCACCATCAGCTGACATCGCTAAACGGTTTTGAAGACCTCCTATTCCTTCATTAAACGCATTGGTGAGGTCAGAAGAGTTATTTACCTGACGTGAAAGTTCCCACATTTCATATGACGGAGGAGCAGAGTCAATACCTCCAAGCCCAGATATCAATCTTCCAGGAAGAGCAGGATCTATTTCACCACACAGTTCACCCAGTATTGTCGGCCCGGTAGCAGATGCTGTTCCATAGACATAATACGGTTCGAAGAATTCACGAATTACTGGAGTCATTGATCGAGCACGTTCTACTAATTCAAGATCCGACATCGATTCTAGGTCTGGCCTAGCAGCGCGAATAGATAGGATTTTTTCACGATCTTCCGTCAGCTCATCAGGAAGTTCTTCCAAACCCACGACCCAAGCAGATGTTTCTTCGATTTTTACAGTTAAATCAGGTCGCTCATCACCTTCTTGGGGTACATACGGAGGTACGTCAGGATGATTTCCTAGAAAAGCTGCATCCATTGCTTCAGCAGACATTCCTGGAGAACGAACCCCTTGAAGACGAATGAGTCCAGCATTGAGGTAGACATAGCCGCCGAAGCAGGAAACATAATCAGGTCGATCTGGATCCGTCTCATCTGGGGTAAAGGTCCCCCAACGGTGACAGCCATCAGCCCATCCTCTTGAAACGCCTGTTTCCCACACAAGGTCCCAACCGAGTGGGCTAATAGGATTTGGAAGGATCTCTCCAGAGTTCGCTCTTGTATACAGGGGGAAACGTGTACTTGGTTCCCAGTCAGTTATCCAACGATCTTCCATAATGTTCCTTCCACGGGGTTTTTTTCGCCATCTCTTAGAGCTTATTTCGCAGACACTAGAATTTCACAAAGGGTACTTGAAAGGCAAATAAAAGACCTACAGATTCTATTCTTCCGGTATCCAGTTGGCATCTCTTCTCTGAAGAAAGGCCTCCATGCCTTCAGCAGCTTCGTCAGAAGCAAAGAGCTCTGCAGAAAATTCTGCAGCCCAAGTAAACACTTCCTCTTGAGGTAAACGGGGGATTTCGTTCACGAGTCGTTTTGCTGCAGCTAGAGCTAAGGGGCCGCCGCGAAGAAGGTCACTGATGACCTCCTGAACCGCACTATCAATGTCTTCTTCAGGAACTGCTCGAGAAATAATTCCCAGCTCAGCCGCTTCTTTGCCTGTAAAGCGGTTCCCGCGTAGAAAGGCTTCCATTGCTTCCCCACGACGCATTTTCGGAAGGCACACCACTGAAATAACTGCAGGAGCTACTCCAAGTCTGACTTCAGTAAAGCCGAATTTTGCGGTGTCGCTTGCGATAGAAATATCTGCCGCAGCGGCGAGGCCAACTCCGCCTCCCATCGCCGCTCCGGTGATGCGAGCTACAACGGGTTTCGGGCCAGTCTGAATAAGGGAAAGAGCCTTATCGAAACCGATAGACCCCATATCTGGGGCACCTGTTCCCGAAGATCGTTCTTTAAGGTTCGCGCCTGCACAAAAAACTGTTCCGGCATGTGTAAGAACGATCACCCTAACTCTGGGATCCTCGTTCGCTGCCGTTAAAGATTCAAATAATCCGACGGTGAGGGACTGGCCAAGCGCATTCTTGTTCTCCTCGTCAGCGAGTGTGATAGTAGCGATACCATCTTCAACTTGATATTGGATGGGATTCATAAATGTTCTCCTAGTTCCAAACTAACAGGGCAAATCCTTTTCTCGCCATTTCTTATCGCCGCATAAGTACCTGAGCCTTTATGAAACCCGCTAGGCTGCGCACCACAACCACAATAATAATTTTTCGGCTGATGGAGTAACAATGGATTTTGATTTTCCCCCCGATGATGACCCTCGTCGGCTTGAAGTCCGCTCATGGATTGAAAGAAATCCAAACCCTACAGCCCAAGACCTCGTTGACGCCGGTTATGTTGTTCCCCATTGGCCACGCCCATACGGATTAGAAGCTGAACCCATGTTGCAGATCATCATCGCTGATGAATTACGTAAAGGCAAGATTGGCCTTCCACCCAATCCAATAGGGATAGGTTGGGCCGGCCCCACAATCCTAGAGGCAGGCACAGAAGAGCAGAAACAGAAATATCTTCCGGGGTTACTTACAGCTGAAGATATGTGGTGCCAGCTCTTTAGCGAGCCTGATTCAGGGTCAGATCTAGCGAGTTTATCAACGCGTGCCGAACGAGACGGGGAAGAATACATCGTTAATGGTTCGAAGATCTGGTCAAGTGGAGCTCATCATTCAAAGTACGGAATTCTCATCGCCCGAACCGATCCAAACGTCCCAAAGCACAAAGGCATTTCGTATTTTATATGCCCGATGGATCTTCCAGGTATCACGATGACACCCATTATTGATATGACAACAGCACATAGCTTCAATCAGGTGTTCTTTGACGATGTTCGCCTTTCCGCCGACCTTCTTGTAGGTCAAGAAGGTGATGGTTGGCGCTTAGCGAAGGTCACTCTGGCGAATGAACGCGTATCTCTCTCTTCCGCTGGTTCGCTCTGGGGTGCGGGCCCTTCTGCGAAGCTTCTTCTTGACTTGGTGCGTCAAAGCGGCGGATCTCAGAATCCTGTGTTACGCCAGAAACTTGCCGGCTTGTATTGTGAGGCAGAGGTATTGCGGCTAAATCGGCTCCGGACGCTTACTGCCCGATTAGCTGGTAAACATCCGGGCCCAGAAGCCTCGATACAGAAACTTATGGCCGATGAACATGGACAAAATACCCTTGAGTTGGCTCAAGAGATTGTCGGTCCGGCGACAATGATTGAAGGAGCTGGGCCAACGGGAACTGTTCCAAGAAAAATGCGAAGTGGAGTGACGAGGAATCATTTCTCGACAAGGCATTTCTCCGATGTTGACCCGATCTGGTACTACGGCTTTATTTTTTCCCCTGCATTAACTATTGGAGGGGGGACATGGGCAGTGCAGCGAAATATTGTTGCTGAACATGTCTTGGGGCTCCCTCGCGATGTCAACGTTGAGAAAGGAAAAACTTGGTCCGAGGCGCGAACCCAAACTCAGGACTAATTTCCTAAACGAGACTGGATAGCTTGAAGAAGTTCATCAGGGTTATCGGACCCTATAACAATTCTCCTTCCATCATGCTTCTGTATTGCTATGGCGGTATTTCCCCAAGCTCTCCACATTGACCCATGACGCATTATTTTGACTCCGGATCCCCACATATTGGTAACTTTTTGAAGTTCAGCTGATTTGATCTCGCTAAATAAAATTTCTTTCTGTGGAAATCCGTATCGAAAGACGAGGTCGATTTTTTCCTCGGAGACAGTTGTAGAGAGTTTTGCGAACATGCTTGTTAAGGCGAATACTATGAGCGGGGCAATAAAGATGGTGATTAATCCAGGCAAGTTTTTCCCATCGAGAGGTTCCTCTGGGAGGGAAATGAGCCAGGGTATGAAAGTAATTGCGCATACTAGAACCGGAAGTCCGAAAACATATCGGGCGTCGGCTGTGTTTATGTCGTGAAATTCACTCATTATCTGGCCCTAACGAGTCCGGGGAAGGCCGAGTAGGCCCTCAGCAATTAAGTTTCGGCTGATTTCGCTTGTGCCGCCATAGATCGTTGTTACCGGTGCATGGCGGAAATGTTCATCAAGGGCACCACCAACTGGAGCTGTCTCTTCGCCGAGAGATATCAGTCCTTCGATTCCGGCCATTTCGATAAACCATTTTGAATGTTTTTTATACGACTCGCTTGCGAAAAGTTTGGTCATAGAACCTTCAACTCCGAACATGACCCCTTCGGAAGCAAGAAAGGCAGTGTTATATGCGAAGCCGCGACATACCTCAACATCGATCATGGCACGGACGAGGCGTTCGCGCACGAGCTGGTCTTCAATGAGTGCTGTTCCGTCTGGTTGGGATGTTTTTTGGGCGTATTTGATGAAGGCGTCAATTAGGGGCGGCGATGGAAACTGTCCTCCGGCTATGCCGCGCTCATATTTCAAGGCCGCTTTCATGATTTCCCAGCCGCCATCGACCTCGCCGATTCTCCATTCGTCTCCTATCCGAACACCGTCATAGAACGTGGCGTTTGAACGCTCTGTTCCCATGGTATGGACTGGGTGAATTTCAATACCGGGAGTAGATAACGGAACGATGAAAAACGTCAATCCCTTATGCTTTGGTACTTCAGTATTAGTTCTGGTTAGAAGAAGAACGTAGTCAGCGATATGAGCCATGGTGGTCCACATCTTCTGGCCATTGATAACCCACTCATCTCCGTCTTTGATGGCGCGGGTCTGCGCTGCTGCGACGTCAGATCCCGAATCAGGTTCTGTGTAGCCGAATGAAACCAATGTTTCTCCGGAAAGTAACTTTGGCACTATGGCTTCCTTCAGGTGATCATTGCCGAGTTCGAGGACTACTGAGGCAACGACGATTGCGACACCCATGCCATCTATAGGAGCGCCAGCTAACTGGAGCTCTTCTATCATGACAGCCATTTCGAGAGCGCTTTTTCCTCCTCCGCCAAGTTCCGCCGGCACTGCCCCTCCAAGCCACCCACGTTCAGCTATCTTCTTGTGGAAATCCCAGTTGTGTATTGTCCCATCGTGTGTGGAGCTTATGACGTCATCGGTCAGGTGCTCTTCGATGAACGCCTTTACTTCGTTTCTGAACTCTTCAGCTTCAGGTGGGAACGACCAGTCCATCAGGCCACCTTTTCCGAGGGTAGGCAGAGGTCAGCTATTCGCTGATATTCACGTCCTGGGTTACCTAGCTGAAGAGGCCACCCTTTCGCGCGCCGATAGTAGAGCTGTATGTCATATTCTTCGGCGAATCCGTAGCCTCCGTGATATTGGAGAGACGTAGCAGCAGCCGACATTGCGGCTTCTGACGCGAAAAGGAACGCCATGCCGGCAAGTGTTTCGGCGGGTTTATTTTGGGTTTCCAACGCAGAAATTGCTCTGTTTGAAAGAAAGTAGGCTCCTTCCACATCGGTAATGGCTGAAGCAAGTCCATGTTGCAGAGCTTGAAAAGACCCAATCAGGACGTCGAATTGATAACGCTCTTTGGCATATGAAACTCCTAGGTCAACCGCTTTCCTTCCTAGGCCGGATAATGCTACAGCCATAAGTGCCTGCCATTCGCTTCGCGCCTGAGAAAAGGCTTGCTTTGCTTTTTCGCCAGAAGCAATGAGATCTCCAGACTCTAACGGGCGGTTAGCTAGAGGAAGGTCAGCCATATTTGGAATATGGTTTGTTGATTCTCTTTCTGTCTCTAATACGAGGTTATTTCCGTCAAAAACCATGACCGTATCGGCGATAGCTCCAGCTGGAATCAGATTGGGTGATGATCCAATTATTGGTTGTAGCCCCATAGAAGCGATTTTTTCTCCTGAAGCCAGCAATGGAAGATCTTCATGATCAGGGGCGACCTTAGAAAGCAATCGGGAGGTAGCGAGGTGTTCGATGAAGGGAAGTGGGGCGATATATTCACCGACAAGATCGGCCACAATGGCACCTGTCGTCAGTGGGGCACCTCCGCCTCCGATATCTTCTGGGAGGCACATTCCCGGTGCTCCAGTTTCAGCTAGGCGGCTCCAAGCATCAGAGTCAAAACCCAACTGGGTAGCGCCGCGTACACGTTCGATAGAGCACTCTGCTTCAAAGAAAGAGCGAAAAATATCTTGTATGGCTGATTCGTCGGAACTTAAACGCAAATACATCTTTTTTGAGATTATCGGACGAGCAGTCAATAAGACAGCTTCAATCGCCGAAAGATCATTTGAGGTTTTTTCATTTGCATCAAAATTAGAAGTAGTATATCATGTTGATATCACTATGATATTAGGAGAAAAATGGATCTATACACAATAGATAACGTGGCCGGTACTCCGCTTGGTTTGGTTACCGGAAGCACGATTAAGACAAAGGACATTGTCAAAGACATCGGCGCTGGTTTGAAGAGCATCGTCGGCGGCAAACTCGGAAGTTATGAGAAGCTAATGGAAGAAGCTCGATCCGAGGCAATCGAACAGATGGTTTCCCAAGCAGAAGCTCTCGGGGCTAACGCGATAGTTGGCGTACGGTTTGAAAGTACTGAAGTTGCAGCCGGAGCTGCCGAAATACTCGCCTACGGAACAGCGATCAAACGCTAAAAGCGAAAGAGAAGGAAACCTATAATATGAGCGACATTCAAGTAACAGAACTCGTCCCCGATAAGGTCGGAAAAGTTCGAAATGGGATCACCATGATAGTTATCTGGTTGATCAACCTCCCAGCGATGGTAGTACTCTGGGCATTATCAGGAGTTAGTAACGGCGGGACCATCCTTCCGGCCATACTCCTGTCTTTGTTCTTCATCATTGCACCGATGTGCCTCTATATGCTGCAACCCAACCAGGCAGCCGTTCTAACACTATTTGGCGCCTATCGGGGAAGCGATGAAACACAAGGATTACGGTTCACCAATCTCTTCTACGCAAAAAAGAAGATATCTCTCCGGGTGAGAAATTTCACAACCCAAACAGCAAAAGTTAACGACGCCAACGGTAACCCCATTGAAATTGGTGCCGTAGTCGTGTGGCGGGTCGTGGACGTCGCCAAAGCAGTCTTTGGAGTAGAGAATTTCACAAACTACGTTCATACCCAATCCGAGGCAGCTGTTAGAAATCTTGCACGCTCGTACCCCTACGACTCATTTGAAGACGAAGGTGAAACCACCCTCATCGGCGATGCAAGCGAAGTCAATGACAACCTGCGAACTGAACTTCAAGAACGAGCTACTGCAGCTGGAGTAGAAATACTGGAGGCAAGACTTAACGACTTGGCATACGCCCCGGAAATCGCTGAAGCAATGCTGCGGAGGCAACAAGCATCTGCGATCGTCGCTGCACGAGCGAAAATAGTTGAAGGAGCGGTCCTTATGGTTCGTGAAGCTATTGATGCTCTTGAGGAAGGAACTGACGGATCAGACGCCATCAACCTTGATGATGAGCGTAAAGCAACATTCGCTTCTAACTTGATGACCGTTATTGCAAGTGATGCCCCAACAGCACCTGTGGTGAACGTTGGAACGCTTACTAGATAAAGTTCCAATTCAGTAATATGAGTATCGAGCGAAAACAATTTCCATTACGGATGTCCGAAGATCTCTATCGGGCCTTTGAAAGATGGGCAGCGGATGAATTTCGATCAGTTAACGCGCAAATAGAGGCTGTTCTATCTGAAGCGGCAAAAAGGTCCGGAAGATTAAAAGGAAAATAAGTAACAAAAATATCAATGAAAGAGAAATTATGAAATTTATACAAATTATGGAGTTTAATGGCTCCCCAGAAGACGCCGATCAGGCACTCAAGCAGTACATAGAGAAAGCCGATGGCCGATCATACGCACGCAAAGCAACAATTTGCGTAGATCGAGATAACCCAGAGACACTCATTCAACTCATTGAATTTGACTCATGGGAAGAAGCACAAAAGAACAACGAACTTGAAATAACCAACGACGACCATGAAGAAACACAAGATTCATTTGGGGAGATTACGTTTCGTAATCTCGATGTGTTCGCCGAATACAACGTCTAACGACACAATTTGAGCGCCCACTCTAACGACTAAGAAAAATAGAGAAATGAGACTATGGAACTAATCACCGTTTCCGGCTTAACAATGCAGTTTGGAAATCACCGTGCACTGGACAACGTAGATTTCACTGTTCATTCCGGAGTAACAGGATTAGTTGGAGCTAATGGAGCAGGAAAAACCACGTTCATGTCAATTGCGCTTGGTTTACGCAAACCGACGCAGGGGACCATTCGGGTGCTAGCTCTGGAACCAATTAAGCAAGGAGCCGAATTACGATCACTCGTATCGTACGGGCCTGAACGAAATATTCTTCCAGACGAAATGCCGGCAGTTGACTTTGTCAAACACCTTGCCGAAGTCCGAGGAATACCCAGAAAAGAAGCAAAAACCAGAGCAAGCGACGTGCTGTGGCTTGTCGGCCTGGGTGAAGAACGTTTCCGACCGATAGGAACAATGTCTACAGGTCAACGACAACGAGTTAAATTAGCGCAAGCAATCGCAGCGGACCCAAAACTCGTTTTTCTTGACGAACCGACAGATGGACTTGATCCTCTCGCCCGAGACGAAGTTCTCACCCTTATTCGCCAAGTCAGCGAAGAATACGGCATACACATCATGATTTCTTCACACCTACTTGAAGAAGTCGAGCAGATTTGTGACAACATTGTGGTCCTTAATGCAGGAAAGCTGGTTGTTGCGGGACAATTAAATCAACTTACTGGTCAAAGCACTGGTTTAGAAGTCGAACTTGTTTCAATAGATGATCGGCCTGATGCAATAAACGCAGTCGAAAGATCCCTACGTGAAGCTGGATTGACGGTGATAAGAGAAGCAGACAGCACGGTGTTGCGCATCCAAGATGAGACCTTTGAAATACCTTCTAACCTGATCCGGGACGCGGTAGCTGATGCAGGAGCGAGACTTCACCGGATCCAACACCGACGTCGCAGCCTCGAAGACATTATTTTGGACACATCGTCATGAGTGCAACAGATAACGCAAGAATTATCGACCGAGGTTACCGTCAATTCGACGGTCAGAGACTGGGGATCGGCAGCGCTATCCGCTCAACCGCATGGCAAACCACCAGAAGCATTTTCGGTCTTGGCCGTAAAGCACGACACAAGTTCTTTCCAATGGCGATTCTTGGGATTACTTATTTGATTGTTGTCATTCAACTTGCGGCGGTATTTCTTTTTGGTCAAGAAACTGCCGAATTCCTAACAACAAATTCATGGCAACAAGTCGCACCGGGAATAGTCATGATTCTGTTCGCGGCACTCGTCGCCCCAGATGCGATTGTCCGAGATCAAAAGAACGGAATGTTTTCCCTCTACATGTCTACTCCGCTCACCAAACCGACATATCTTGCGGCGAAATCTTTCTCCGTAGCAGGATCTATCCTGCTCATCACATTCGGTCCCGCATTGTTCTATCTCCTCGGGAAGACAATAAAGGGTTTAGGGCCTGATGGGGTAGGGCAATGGTTTGAAACTTTCGCTCGCCTTTCCGTCGCTTGTATTCTGCTCTCACTTTTCCTTTGTGCGTTCGGTCTTGCTTTTTCCTGTTTTACGAATCGTCGGGCCATCGCGAGCATCGTGGTTCTGCTCGCCTATTTAGGGACTAGCGTCCCAAGCGCGATTTTGTATGAGGAAACGAATATCGGCAAGAACGTCCTCCTTATAAACCCGATCGAAACTGCATATGAATTCGGTGCCCGCTTATGCAACTCCCCATCCATTGTCGACAACTACGGAGAAATCACAACAACGTTCATCACACTTGGGTTCTTTGGCTGGTTTCTAGTGTCCAGTCTCATTCTTCTGGTCACCTACCAAAAACGTGAGGCGATCTGATGACTCTCCAACCTCCACCACCTCCCCAATCACAAACAGGGAATCACACAGCGAATATGATCCAAGTTTCTAACGCTTCTAAATCTTTCGGAAATGTCGTCGCCGTCTCAGACGTAAGCTTCCAACTAAACGCAGGAGTCACTGCACTACTCGGACCAAATGGGGCGGGAAAATCCACGCTGTTCCGCATGTTATGTGGTCTGACAACCCCAACGGCGGGGACAGTAAAAGTGCTCGGTCGAGATGCACGCCACGATACGCCTGTGCGAGGAAAAATTGGTCTCTCTCCCCAACAAGATGCTCTTTTCGATCGGCTCACAGCATACGAATTTGTAGAAATCGCTGCTAAAACCCACGGCGTAGAAAATCCAAGAACAGCTACGAATCATGCCCTGATGCTTGTTGACCTTGACACAGTTACAGAAAAAAATGTCGGGTCGTTCTCAAAAGGTATGCGGCAACGAGTAAAACTCGCAGCGGCGCTCGTCAATGACCCCGAGATACTCATTCTTGATGAACCCTTATCGGGTTTGGACCCAGTGCAGAGAAACCGAATGATCGAACTGTTCCATAATCTCGGATCTCAAGGGAAATGCGTTCTCATCTCCAGCCATATTTTAGATGAAGTTGCCCGGATCGGGTCAGAAGTCCTTGTCATCGCTCAAGGCCGACTGGCAGCATCAGGCGACTACCGGAGTTTACGAACCCTCATGGAAGACCAACCGCACGTCATCCAAATCACTACCAATGGTGCAAGAGAACTAGGAGCAGCTCTCCTTCAAAAAGAAATCATCGATGGTGTCACCATTGAAGATGAAACATTAAACATAACAACATCGAAAATAGATGCATTCGGCAGGTCAATAGCGTCCTTCGCCAGAGAACTCGATATTAGTCTTATCGAAGTCACCCCAATGGATGACGACCTCGAATCTGTTTTCCGCTACCTGATAGAGGGACGATAATGACTAGAGTTTCTCCACTTCGAGCAGTCACCTTGACCCACAATGTGTTACTCAAACAACTCATTACCAAAGGTCGTCTTATCGGAATCACTATCTTTGGCCTACTCCCAATCCTTCTTGGCTGGGTCATCGGACGACAAAGCGATGACCCCTTGGAAGCAGGGGCCGGATTCATTTCCTACATGGGGTTATCAATCCTCATACCAGTCGTAGCGCTAATCTTCGCTTCGGCATCACTCGGAGACACGCGAGAAGATGGAACGCTCGTGTACTTGTGGCTGCGACCGATCTCTCGATTGTCCGTTACCGGCGGAGCATGGGCTGCCAGCGCCGTCATCACGCTACCGCTGACTGTAATCCCAATGACTATCGCAGCTATTCTCTTAGACGTAGGAAGTGCACTCATAGTTGCGACTATTCTCACGTCAGTTCTCGCAGTACTCGCCTACTGCGGAATTTTTCTCCTGCTAGGCCTTTTGGTAAAGAACCCCGTCATATGGGGCCTCGCCTATATTTTTATCTGGGAAGCAATAGTCGCTAGTTTCGCAAAACCTGCTGCCGCTTTGGCGGTATCTGGTTACAGTCGGGCGATCATCACCGGAAGAACCGGTGTCGATTTCGACTTTTCATTCAGCCCTTCACAAAGCATAAGCATTTTTATGTTGATTGTGATTATGGCTGTATCTATGGGCGTCACAACATTCCGACTCAGCAGAATAGAAGTTCCCTAGAACCTTTCAGCTATGGGATAAAAATGAGTTAGCTGTTTCGGTTAACCCTTCAAGTTCTGATAAAACAGCGTCAGGTTCTTGCGGCCAAATCGTAAAAACCAGCCGATCAATATTGAGTTGAGCAAGTTCTTCAAGTTCGTCAATACCTTTAGGAGCGTTCATTACCGTCATAGAGATCGACGAAGGATCCCTACCAGCTTCATCAGCTAATCTCCGAACTTTCTCTACCTCTTTAGTGAAAGAACCTTTCGGACTCCTGATCGGCATCCAACCATCTCCCCACTCAAATAAATGTTGAAGCAACCTTGGGCCACTTCCACCGCCAACAAGCAACGGGATAGGACGAGCTGGTTTTGGCCATGACCATGAAGGTTGAAGACTTTGGGAAACTCCTTCAAATGCGGCCTCATCCTGGGTCCATAATGCTCTCATGATTCCTATATTGTCTCGTGTTCGGGTATGCCGATCAGAAAAGTTATTACCGTGTGCTTCATACTCTTCGCGGTTCCATCCGAAACCGACCCCAAGTTCGACCCGCCCTCCGGAATGAAAATCGAGTGTTGCAATCTGCTTTGCTAACCACACTGGATCGTGCTGCGCCACCAATGTCACGGCCGTCCCTAACACCAGACGATCTGTCGCCGCTGCAGCCATAGCAAGAGAAACGAGCTGATCATTCAGATGCCAATACACGTCAGGTAATTCTTCGCGACCGGGAGCTGCTCCGGGGAATGGAGTTAACCGGCTAGAAGGAATATGGGAATGTTCGGGAAGCCAAAGAGATTCAAACCCTCTATCCTCTACTTCTTTTGCTAAACGGTCAGGGGCGAGAGTATGGCAGGTCGCCAACATCGTAATACCTAGTTTCGGAAGCTCTTTTTCAGCCATTTCCTCTTCCTCCCTTCTATACATTTCTAGCAGCACAGATGACGAAAGAACGGAAAATGCCCAATAGGATACGTTTCATGTCCTTACGCTACGGCCAACCAATGATCGCCATACCCGGACCATCGATCACTCCCGAACGGGTTCTACGATCGATGAATCGATCCATGCCGGACATCTATGAAGGAGAACTCGTTGATCTTGCGTTCTCACTGGTCGAAGAACTCCCGTCAATTGCTCGGACATCAGGAAGAGTCTTTATGTCTATTTCCAATGGTCATGGAGCATGGCAAATGGCCCTATGTAATACCCTTTCACCGGGAGACAAGGTTCTTGTCCTCGAATCGGGGCTTTTTGCATCAGTGTGGGGGCAGATGGCAGAACGAACCCATCTAAGCGTTGAATACCTTTCAGGAGATAATCGGCTACCCGTCGATCCAGACATGCTTGCACAGCGGCTATCAGAAGATACTTCCCATGAAATTAAGGCAATACTGTGTGTCCACACTGATACCGCCACATCGGTCCGCAACGATATCGCCAAATTAGGCCAGACAATTAATAGCCTCGATCATCCAGCACTATTTATGGTTGATTGCATTGCCTCTTTGGGCTGCGAACAATATGAAATGGATGAATGGTATGTCGATATTACTGTCGCAGCTTCACAGAAAGGGCTAATGATGCCACCGGGGATGGCTTTCGTCTGGGCAAGTCACCAAGCTTTAGAAGCCCACAAGTCAGCGGGACTCCGTATCGGCTACTTTGACTGGGATCAACGAATGAACCCAGACCACATGTATCAACTCTTTTGTGGAACGCCGCCGATCCAACACCTGTATGGATTACGCGAAGTACTGAACATGATCGATGAAGAAGGACTTGAGAATATCTGGTTCCGCCATCAGGTCCTCGCTGATGCAGTACGAGCAGCGGTGCAGGCATGGCAACAACCCGACGGGCTTGAGTTAAACATCACCGACCCAAAGGCCAGATCAAATGCCGTGACCACCATTCGAACCGGGTCCATTGATTCCGAAAAACTTCGGAAAATCTGCGCAACCGAAGCTGGGCTCACACTCGGCTTAGCAGTCGGAGGATTAGAAGCCGATGCCTTTCGAATCGGCCACATGGGTCATCTAAATCCTCCAATGATTCTCGGAACCCTGGCCACCATCGAAGCGGCACTGCTCTCAATGAATGCTTCCATAGGGCGAAACGGAATAGGTACAGCAGCAGAAATCATCGCAAAGGCCTTTCCCAACTAGCGGCAACAAAACTCCCATCCTAAAGTCATAGGTACATGAATCAAGGAGTAAACAAATGGGAAACCTAGATGGGCATATCGCTGTTGTTACCGGAGCAAGCCGAGGAATAGGCCGTGGGGTCGCTATTGGGCTAGGAGAACAAGGGGCTACTGTCTACGTCACCGGAAGAAGCACCGGTGATCGACCACGAACCATCGATACAACAGCACGGGAAGTAACCGAGGCAGGAGGCAACGGAATCCCAGTTCAAACTGATCATTTTGATGACGATCAAATCGCCGCTGTTTTTGCAAAGGTCAAGAAGGACCATGGACATCTCGATATCCTCGTCAACAATGTGTTCAAGATCCCTGACCCGCCGGCATGGGAGGGCGGCTTTTGGGAACACCCCGTGAGTATCTGGGACGATCAAGTCGGCATCGGACTCCGAGGACATTATGTGGCCTCATGGCATGCAGCGCCACTTCTATTTGAATCGACAAAACGTCCAATCATCATCAACATCACCTCACCGGCAGGACTCGTCTACCTGTTCAACTCGTCATACAGCGTCGGGAAAGCGGGACTGGATCGTTTAACGCATGACATGGCTGTCGAACTCGCTCCAAAAAACGTTACCGCTCTTGCCCTCAGGCCTGGCCCAACCAGGACTGAATTTATCGAAGATCAAGCAGCCCAAGGAATACAGGTAGCCATGGATGACGCTGAAACTCCGATCTTCATAGGACGAGTCGCCGCTGCAGTCATCACAGACCCACTCCACCATGAAATGACCGGTCGGGTCCACTGGAGCAGCGAACTCGGAATCGGATACCAAGTAGTTGACGAAAATGGTCAAACACCCATATCAGCCCGTCAGCGGTTCGAAAACGCTCCCAGAGCAAATCCTTACTCGGATGAACCTCTCCAGTTCGCTCCGAGCCTTGCCCATGGCGGCCAAACAAAAGAAGAAAGTGAATAAAAGCTAGTTGTAAGAAATTAAATCTTCTCTTTACACTTCGAAAGTCAGAATGATAGGGCCCATAATGTCTGCATTGATGGCTTCCTTGGCATTAGCAAACATTGTTGGCATTTCCATTCCCATTAGATGAACTAGGTTCACGGGTGCTGGGTTCGATGGGGGATTATTGAAGAACGATTTTGCCATTTCACTATGATCGTGAATAGAAACAAGGCTTAACCCAGCTTTGGAGGCAGCCTGCACATATGTTTCTTGCGTATCTAGGAAACTAAATTCCGGCGTGGAAGACCATGGCATCGGATATGTGAGATCTCCACTTCCTACTCGCATGACGTCGTAGATCAGCACCGTACCACCCGCTCGAGTTACCCGAGCCATCTCACTCATCATTACATCCTTATCAGCAATATTCATACCAACATGGATCATGGTCGCCGCATCGAAAGAATCATCACCGAAAGGGATACTGGTCGCCGAACCAACGCGAAAGTCTACTTTGTCCGACATGCCGACAAGTTCGGTTAACGCCGAAGCTGCTTCAACAAATTCTGGAGTTAGATCTATCCCCGTCACATGAACACCCTTACTGCGAGCGAGAAAACGCGCAGGCCCCCCGATACCACACCCGAGGTCGATAATCTTCCTGCCCTCTTCGATGTTCAAAAGGTCGGCTACGAGTTCACTTCCTTTCCTTCCACCAATATGAAACTCGTCGGCACCTGCAAAAGAATCCGGAGTCAAAGAACTTACATCCGTTCCAGCCTCATCCAAAGCGGCAACGATACGATCGACTATTCCATCACTCCCGTAGTGTGACTCTAAAGTATCAGACATACAAAAACCTTAACTTAGAGATAACTTCCCAAACAACGTAAAAATGATGATTTTCATTTGTGAAAAGAAGAGTTTGAACTGTGGAGAAGCTTTCTATAGATCGTGATCAGGCATTAGTAGGACCATGTCGGCTCGGCAGCGGTTCGAAAACGCTCCAAGAGCAAACCCATATCAGACGAGCCTTTACAGTTTGCGCCGAGCCTCGCGCACGGTGGTGAAACAAAAACTAAATAAATCATTTAGGTGAATGATGCCACCGACCCAATGCCCATTTAGTCATATCCTCTGTCCGTCCGTCAATTGCATCAGGGGTCCAATCTTTATAACTCTTTTTCTTCATCCACTTTTCTATCTCTTGCGTTGACTTGAAGTAGTTTTCATCCCTAAATACCGTACGTTTGTCGGGCCAGGGGTCGTTCTTTGACTCTTTGTTATCTCGTGGGCTAAGAACGGTCAAATTACCCAATCGGTGTTTTTTGTCTATGTTCCTTTCGATGATTTCAGATTCTTCTTGCTCCCTCTGTTTCTTATCTCTTTTTTTGCTGACGGCTGAATGGAAGTGTGTGTCCCAATAGTCCACGCCTATAGGACTTTGAGGGTAGATGTGTTCTACCTCGTATTTTCTTATTAGACATTCATTTTTATTGTTTTGGCTCTGCTTATCTTCGTATTCCTCAAGTATGAATCTACAAACCTTCCTCTGGTTGTAGAGATCACCTGCTAGTAGGCTTGCTTCAAATTCGACATTATCTGGCCATGGGTGAGTACCTGTCTTATCCTTTAATAATTGAGCTATACGTTCATTTAATTTTCCTTTGCCCCCATTTTCCTTTTCAGTTTCCTGATCTCTCCAAAGAGTTTTGAATAGGGCATGTAAACCACCTGTTCCCTTCTCACATACCGCTCGGCGCACAAGAAAAGATTCAATAAGCTTTAAGGTTTTCGATGCTTCATCTTCATCAATCTTGCCGCGAAAAAGACTATTAGATAAACGCATGGTAAATGGGTAAATCGTGCTCGGATAATCTAAGCGAATTAGCCGCTCTATGGCTTCTGAGAAATCATCTCCTGCTTCTCTTCTATTGAGTGCAAAAGCTACATCCATGTAGTCATCTTGAAATTCCTGTAGCTCTTTTATGATCGCTTGAGGTGTTTTCTTTTTGTCATGACCGGACTGGGTGCGCGTACCAGACCATGATTTTGATAGTTCACCATACATCTCTGACTTCGTTGTCTCTGGATCAACAGTTATGAGGCCAAAGGGAAATAGATACTCTTCAAAGATAATATCAGGATTACTAAGTCTGGTTTTTAATTGCTCTACCCGATTTATTCCTAAATCAGTGAGGTCTTCATCTTTCAGGCTCTTAAACCGATTTTCAAATTTTTTCCAAGGCCCATCATTAAGTGCTTCCATTGCCTTTATGTCACCACCTTGGCGCCCAAAAATATCGTTCTTTACTAATTGCCCAATGGTCAGTGGTTTACCAGTCGCGTTTAACCGATCAAAGATCTTGGTGACTTGTGTTTGATCTTTTAGTTCAATTTCAATAACTCTAAAAACCTGTAACGATACTTTCTCGAGAGCGTCTAATCTTTCCTTCATGTCACCCATATCCCATTGGCGATCAATAAATTGTGTAACGTGCTTCCAAGCATTGTTGATTTTTGATTTTTTATGGGTTCCAGAAGTGCTAAAGGGTATGAAAGTTGGAAGGGTATCTTCGTGAGCTTGCCAATTATCTAGTTTCATAAGGTTTTCAATGATGTCGTTCATCTCCTCTCGGTCATCTTTAGAGACGCAGATCTTTAGATTTGAGTTCCCATCTATGTGCCCTTTCGATGACTCCAGATGATCAAAGAAAATATACTTCTTGAGATAGTTGTTAATTTTCTTTATATCTATAAGTCTGTCTTTCGCTTCCCTGTATTGGCTACTAGCGGTCAAAATTGAAAGCATTGCCCTTTCTCGGTCGAGTTCATCTAATGAAAAGTAATCGACCTGTAAAGAAGTAGTAACTCGGATATCGTCGGCGATCTCGCTGAGCTTTTCCATTGGTAATTGATGAAGTTGTTCACGGACCCAATCAACACGCGGTTCTTTCTCTCCATCTTTTTGTGGGTCTTCTTTCAATTCAATGAGAAATTTTCGGACTATAGCAAGCAAGACCAGGTAAGTAGTTATGTATCTTTGTTGCCCATCAACGATGTGTACTTGACTTATTTTTCCTGTTTGTTTTTCTTTGGTGCTTAGAATTGTTCCGCAGAAGTGCTTCTCATCTGTCCTGTCCTGCATATAAAGGTCAGAGTAACTCTCCAAATCTTGAAACCAATGTTTTAACTGATGCATGGTCCAGTCATACGAACGTTGAAATACAGGTATGGTTAGTTGTTGCACATCTCCGAAGTACTCTTCAAACGGCATTTCGTTTGCGCTTTCAGTCATTTTGTCAATTGCCATATTTACTCCTCATCGCATATTGATCGCTATTCCAGAAAGTTGTCAATTCTTATGTGAAAATGAAAACTTTACCGCACCAGCACATGCACGGTTCTGCGCTTTTTAGATATGAGTTGAACCATCAGACACCACTCTGTACATTGGGTTCAAGCGTATTAATAGCTGTAGTTGGGAGTCGGATTGTCTGATCTATTTGAACCTGAGAATTCGCAAGGAGTTCAAGAAGAACCCCGTGGTTCCTTTCAGCAAAGAAATGCAATCATAGGGTTCCTAGTTGCAATAGTTGTTGTTCTTGTGATCATTCTTCTTGTTCAAAGCTGTGATGATGGAACAGAATCAAGCATCTCACAGCAAACAGCAACTACTCCGGTAGAGGAGGCCCCTGCTGAGGAGGCCCCTGCTGAGGAGGCCCCTGCAGAAGTAGAACCAGTTGAGGAGGCCCCTGCTGAGGAAGAACCAGCTGAGGAGCCCCCTGCCGAGGAGGCCCCTGCTGAGGAAGAACCAGCTGAAGAAGAACCGGCTGAAGAAGAACCAGCTGAAGAAGAACCAGCTGAGGAAGAACCAGCTGAAGAATTACCAGTTGAAGAAGACTCTGGTCCTCCCGATCCTCCTGTTAGCGTGACCTGCGGACCCGGAGGAGGCAGTACCGAATTTTCTCTCAAGTGGGATGCTCCGGCAGAACCAGATGATGTCTTTGGAATCAACGTGTACATCTCTGCAAATGGTGGACCTTACAACCGGGTCGTCCAGGAACTCGTTTCAGATGGTGTCGTATCAACTGACCTTGATAGCGGCACCAAATGGGGGATCGTTATCTCAGCAGTACCAGCCGGTACGCCGTTAATGCTGGCTGTAACTAGTTTCAATAATGACTACAGCGAATCTGGCTGGTGGCCAATAGACGCCTACTACGGTTCAGGTGCGGATTGCTTCACCGGCCCGCCTGACGCGCCAAATATCGGGATTGTAAGCCCCGGAGCTGGTTCAGGTGAAACGAATATTCAAATACTGCCAAATGGATCTGATCCCGCACCAGCCGAAGATATCGTCTCCTATACGGTGCTGGTTGACACGGGCAGCGGGTTCCAAGAAGTCCCAATCGTCTACCAGAATTTCGAATCATCATTCAGCGGATATCTTCTCATTGTCTCACCGAATGATCACGCTCCGGCTGATTACCAAATCACCGCAACCGATGCCCACGGGAATGTATCAGCAGTAGCCTCACGATCGTGCCCCGACTCGGGCGTAGCGGAATGTAACTAGCAGACGAGTTTCTTTTCTGTCGACTAATCATCCGCTACATTTAGGATCACGCAGCGTTAGGAGAAATAGATGAGCGGTCCACAAATAGACATTATGACGCCCGAATATGAGGCAGACCCGAACCCGATTCTCGACGATATTCGAGAGAATCACCCCATCTACTTCAATGAAGGGCTCGACAGCTGGGTCCTATCACGACATGACGATATTCTCGAAGCCCTCCGTACCCCCGCATTCACCACAAATAACTATGCTTGGCAGCTCGAACCCGTACATGGCAAAAACATCCTTCAGCTAGAGGGAAAAGAGCACCGCTCCATGCGCGCTATCGTGACGCCGACACTTCGAGGTGACCAACTACGGGAAAACTTTGCATCTGTTGCGGAGAATAACGCGAAAGAACTCATCGACGTATGGAAACATGATGGGAAAGTGGAACTTGTTAGCCAATTCACGCTCCGGCTACCGCTGAGTGTGATCATTGATGTTCTTGGCCTCGATGCTGAAGATAAACCCAAATTTCATGTCTGGTACAACGCAATCCACGACTATTTCACCAACACAGCTGGAGACCCTGAAGTGGAAGCAGCGGGGCTTCGAACACATGATGAACTTCGAGATTTCATGATGCCGCTCATCCAAGAACGAAAGAAAAACCCAGGTGACGACCTTATTAGCAAGATCGTCCACGCTGAGATCGATGGAGAGCGGATGTCCGATATTGATATTAAGTCCTACATCAGCTTTCTCCTTGTAGCCGGAAGCGAATCAACAGACCTTCAGATGTCAAACATGTGGTTACGACTATTGGAAAACCCAGACCAACTGCAAGCAGTACGAGAAGATAGAAGTCTTGTCCGGACAGCTTTTGCCGAAGCGCTACGACATACACCCGCTGTGTTAATGATCATGCGGGAAGCTTCCCAAGATGTGGAATTTCACGGCACAAAAATTCCCGCGGGATCGACAGTGACACTGTTGCTTGCAGCGGCGAACCGTGACCCGAGACAATTTGCAGCCCCTGAAACATTCAACATTTTCCGAGATGATCTAGATACAGATAAGGAATTCACCGCTGCCGCAAACCATATGACATTTGCCCTTGGTCGACACTTCTGCATCGGAACATACCTTGCCGCTATGGAGGCTGAGATCGCCACCAACCTCCTTCTCGATGCAATGGACGACATAGCGTTTGCAGACGGGAAATCGCCTCAGCAAGTCGGCAGTTTCGTTCGAGCTCCAAGGAATATGCCTCTCATCTTCACCCCCAGTAGCTAAAACGTGAAAATTGTATTCAATAACTGGGCATGCCAAGGCCACGGGCGTTGTTTTGAAATCGCACCGGAACTATTTTCTCTCGATGATGAAGGGTTTGCCGTACCATCAATTGAAGGAGATATCCCAGTAGAACTTGAAGGTAAAGCCCGAGAGGTTTCTCAGCGCTGTCCAGAGTTCGCCATTGAAATCATCGATAGCTAAAGACTTAGTTTCTTTACACAAAGAGAATTAATGACTATTTTCGTTATAACTGTTTAAGGGGTCCATAACGCTAAAGGGGAAATGCTATGTCATATCCAGATATTATGTCACCTGAGTACGAGAAGGATCCCAACCCGTTCTTGCACGAAATGCTTGAAGAGCACCCTGTGTATTATCACGAAGGCCTTGGACATTGGATTATCTCTCGCCATGCTGACGTGGAACGTGCACTAAAAAGCCCAGTTTTTACGACTAAAAACTATGCCTGGCAACTTGAACCCGTCCATGGGAAAACCATCCTTCAGGTCGAAGGTAGCGACCATCGCCGCATGCGGGCAATCATAAACCCTGCCCTGCGTGGTGAGGATCTCAGGACGAAGTTCGTTCCAGTTATTGACCGATGCAGCCAAGAACTGATCGACATGTGGTCCGGTGACGGCCAGGTGGATTTCGTCAAAGCCTACACAGAGCGTTTCCCAGTCAATGTGATCACCGAAATGCTCGGACTGGATCAAAAAGATGAACCCATTTTTTATAACTGGTACAAATCAATCATCGCCTTTTTCTCCAATATTAGTGGTGATGAAGAAATAGCGGCACAAGGAATACGGACACGTGACGAACTCGCCGAATATATGTACCCGATCATTGAAGAACGCCGAGCTGAACCCGGCGAAGATCTTTTGAGTACCATCGTGCATGCAGATATCGGCGGAGAGAAAATGGATGACTACGAAATCAAATGTTTCGTCAGTTTCGTTCTTGTCGCAGCAGCCGAAACGACGGATAAGTCAATGGCCAATATGTTTCTCCAACTCA
>CABZWT010000008.1:0-39807 GCA_902529525.1 Actinomycetota bacterium | reverse complement strand
TTTCGCATCAGAACACGTTCGCAATGGAAATGTCCGTTGAAGAAGGTCCAGAGTGTCGCGGATCGCACCAACGTCTACATAGGGCCCAAAGTACCTGTTAGCTTTTTTTAACTTTCCTCGAATTAGAGTTGCTCTTGGCCATTCGTCTCCGACTGTTACTGCTAAATAGGGATAGCTTTTATCATCGCGGAGTCTGACGTTATATCGAGGTTGATGTTCTTGGATAAGGTTGTGCTCAAGTATGAGCGCTTCTGCCTCGTTCGTAACTTGAATCCAATCTAGGCTTTGGGCTTCTCCAAGCATCTGCTGAGTCCTAATAGGAAGATTACCTATCTGCTGGAAGTAACTATTGAGACGATTTCTGAGCGACTTTGCTTTTCCCACATAGAGAACCCTTCCTTCTTCGTCCTTAAAGAGATACGACCCTGGTTTGGAGGGGATGCTCTGGGAAGGTGGTCTTTGTATCATCAGCTGAGTCTTTGTTCGGGACTTAAGAAAGTTAAACCTTTTATAGAGTACCAGCGTTCTCAAGTATGGGCTTTAGAAATTGCCCTGTGAAACTCTCATCTGTTTTGGCAACAAGTTCAGGTGGCCCTTCTGCTACTATCTCCCCTCCTTCATCTCCCCCTCCTGGGCCAAGGTCAATTATCCAGTCGGCAGTTTTTATAACATCTAAGTTATGTTCGATGATCAGCACTGTATTTCCTTGATCCACTAGCCGGCCGAGAACAGTCATTAATTTTCGTACATCTTCGAAATGTAACCCGGTTGTAGGCTCATCAAGAATATACATGGTGTGCCCAGTAGAGCGTTTTGCTAATTCGCTTGCAAGCTTTACTCGTTGCGCTTCTCCACCGGAAAGAGTCGGGGCAGGCTGTCCGAGACGAACGTAACCTAAGCCCACATCTACCAGAGTCTGCATGTGTCGTGCGATCGGCGGCTGGTTTGAGAAGAACTCAAGTGCTTCTTCGCAAGATAGGCCAAGTACCTCCGCAATGTTTTTCCCTTTGAATTCAATCTCCAGAGTATCTCGGTTATAGCGGGCCCCATTACAAATTTCACAAGGGACGTAAACATCAGGAAGAAAGTGCATTTCAATTTTTATCGTTCCATCACCTGAACAAGCTTCGCACCTCCCACCTTTAACATTGAACGAAAACCTGCCTGGAAGGTATCCACGAACCTTCGCTTCTTGGGTCTTCGCGAAAAGTTTCCGGATGTGATCAAAGACCCCAGTGTAAGTTGCGGGATTGGAGCGAGGCGTACGTCCGATAGGTTGCTGATCTATGTTGATTATTTTGTCAAGGGCTTCGAGCCCTTCGACCTTTTTGTGAAGTCCTGGCGGAGTTTTTGCGCTGTAAATATGCTGCATTAGAGCTTTATGCAATATGTCGCTTACCAAAGTGGATTTGCCTGATCCGGAAACGCCGGTGACAGCAACAAAGCAACCTAATGGGATTTCCACATCAATTTCTTTTAAATTGTGCTCACGGGCACCTCTGATCGTGATCCAATCGTCCCCTGTTTTTCTTCTAAGGGCTGGTACTGGGATTTTCATCTTCCCGCTTAGATATCTTCCAGTTAGGGAGGAAGCGTTTTTCTTAAGCTGAGAAACTGTTCCGGAGTGGACCACTTGTCCGCCATGTTCGCCAGCGCCTGGACCTATATCTACGACATGATCAGCTACTCGAATAGTGTCTTCATCATGTTCAACGACAATTACCGTGTTCCCTAGATCACGAAGTCGTTGCAGTGTTTCGATTAAGCGTTTGTTGTCACGTTGATGCAGGCCAATCGATGGTTCGTCTAGGACATAGAGAACGCCGACCAACCCAGATCCGATTTGTGAAGCTAGTCTGATACGCTGCGCTTCTCCTCCGGATAATGTACTTGCAGCCCTATTGAGCGATAGGTAGTCAAGCCCCACATCAAGAAGAAACCCCATGCGTGCGTTGATTTCCTTCAGTACTTGCGATGCGATGATTTGATCTCTATCGCCTAACTGAAGTTTTGAAAGGTAAGAAGCTGATTCTTTAATACTCATGCTGCAAATAGTGGCAATATTTGTTTCGTTAATTGTCACAGCTAAGGACATGGGCTTTAGACGCGCCCCCTCACATACCAAGCATGGAACTTCGCGCATATAACCTTCTATCCATTCTCGCTGGCGCTCACTATCTGCTTCGGAATGTCTTCGTTTTAACCATCTGACCACTCCCTCAAAGTTTGCATTAAAAGTTCTAGTTCGACCGTACCGATTCGTGTAGGTGACTTTTGTCCGTTTTTTGCTCCCTCCCTGCAGGATTAATTTCTTGGATTTAGCAGGAAGCTTCTCCCATGGCTTATCCATAGGAATATCGTGGTCTTCAGCAACAGATTTAAGTAAGAGTTGAAAGTATTTGCTTCGCCCTCTTGCCCATGGGGCGACAGCCCCCTCTAGAAGTGTCAAAGAGGGGTCAGGGATCACAAGCTGGGGGTCGACTTCAAAGGTCGTCCCTAAACCGTCACAAGCAACACATGCTCCGTAGGGTGAGTTGAACGAAAAATTCCTTGGCGCTAATTCTTCAAATGATTTACCGTCACTAGGTCGGCTAAAATGTTGAGAAAACGTAAGAAGTTCTGCAGGTTCATCTTCTTTGAGTACCTCTACTTGCGCTATACCCTCTGTAAGTCCTAGAGCCGTTTCGATTGAATCAGTCAACCTTCGTTCAATTCCATCTCGTAACACTAAGCGATCAACCACGACAGAAATGTCGTGCATTTCATACCGTTCAAGCTGTAATTTCGGTGTGCCGTCTTCGTTTGTTCCAGCCACATCCTCTAATTCGACTGTTTCCCCGTCGATAATTACGCGCGTATATCCTTGTTTAGCTAAATCCGTGACTAACGAGTCGTATGCCCCTTTCCGTCCTCGCACGACAGGCGCAAGGATTCGAAAACGAATACCTTGGTCAAGCGCAAGAATCCTATCGACAATTTGCTGGGGAGTTTGACGGACAAGGCGCTCTCCGGTTTCAGGATCATGCGGTATACCTATCCGAGCGTATAGCAGGCGAAGATAGTCATAAACTTCAGTGATTGTTCCAACGGTCGATCGTGGGTTACGGCTTGCGCTTTTCTGATCAATGGAGATAGCGGGAGATAAACCTTCAATAAAATCGACATCTGGTTTATCCATTTGTCCGAGAAATTGTCGTGCGTACGCTGACAAAGATTCGACGTAGCGTCGCTGTCCTTCCGCATAGATGGTGTCGAATGCAAGTGATGATTTTCCTGACCCGGATATTCCGGTAAAGACAACTAGCTTGTCACGAGGCAGGTCTAAATCAACTCCGCATAGGTTGTGCTCTCTTGCCCCACGAACGATTAATTTTGGTGCCACATAAATAATCTAACCAACTCATAAGGAAAGGCCAGCACTGGAGATGGATTTCCTCGATGGTTTCTTTGGAGTATTGTCAAGGAATGAAATCAATAATTCTTGTCCATGGGGCTTGGCATGGATCTTGGTGCTGGAAATTTGTAGAGTCGCGAATGATTCAAGATGGCTACAAAGTTTCAACCGTCGATTTACCGTTTACTGGGCTTGACGACGATGCAGCTTTCTTATCAAATATCTTGGAGAGCGCTGATGGCGAGGTAGTTCTTCTCGGACATAGTTACGGAGGAATGGTTATCTCTAAAGCAGCGGAAGGAAGAGAGAATATCTCACATCTTGTTTATTTATGCGCCATTCTTTTAGAAGAAGGTGAGAGTATGGGCAGATCATCTGACTCCTCTGAGGAGTCGAAAATAAAAATTGAGGTGGATGAGAACCTGTCCTCAACTGTTAAGAGGGATGCTGTGATACCTGCATTTTATGGAGACGTTGATCTTCAACTAGCTCAAGATTCGCTAAATCGCCTTCGCCCATTCCCTATCCATTCCGTAAATATTGGTATCGGGGAGGCGTGGCGTGATCACCCAACAACATACGTCGTGTGCAAGGATGATGCTGCAATACCTCCAGATGTTCAACGTGAAATGTCCGAACTTGCAGACAACGTCTTGGAATGGGACTGTAGCCATTCTCCGTTTTTTAGTGACCCCGACCTTGTATGTGAGCTTTTACAAGAGCTCGCTGGTTAGCAGAGTGGATGTTGATGCTTTCTAGATTACACGTCATCGCGAAATAGCTTAGGGTCGAATTCTGCGCCACTTCTGAGCAGCGCTGCTTTCCATGAAGGGCTAAACCGAAGGGCCCATCTGAGACTACGGACTAGAACTTTCCCAGCCTGTAAATTAAATTTCGAAGCTTTTAAACCTAGGGTTATTCGGAGCTGGGGTTCTACCGTCGTTGACGCAGCGCGTTGAAGAATTCGATAGCCTAAAAGTTCCGCGCGCCCTAAGGGAGGGTCCTTTAAAAACTCTATAGCTTCACGCATTGCCGCTGATTCAGCTATATCTGGGTGCGTCGTAATCCATGCTTTCAGTTCCTTGGCTGTTTTAGGCAATGAAGACGCCCCCATCTTTTCTCCGATGATGGACTGTTCCGCAACAAATCTATTTGCTTCTTCCTCACTCATGGGCCGTTTGAATACTTGAAATGCGTGAAGGAAAGAATCAGTTAGTGTGTTGTGGACCCAGGCTCCGTACTCTGGGCTATTAGCGCTGTAAGGTCGGCCACGTTCTGAAACTCCAGACACTCCCATATGGGCGCGTCGAACCATTTCTACCGCATGATCTGTTTCAGGAATAGCTCCATAAGTCATCGAAGTAACATAAAAGGCAGTTCGACTTAAACGGCCCAACGGATCTTCTCTATACGCTGAATGTTCTGCGACACCTGCGGCTACTTCAGGGTGCGCGGCTTGGACGAGTAAAGCTCGTATTCCTCCGACGAAACTCGAAACGTCGCCCAGTACTTCCCAGCTAATCGAACCCGGCCCAAAAAGCCCATGGTCTCCTTGATGCGCACTAGTATGCTCCAGAGGCTTTTCACTATGCGAAAATAGGTCAACGACTTTAGCGGTAACTCTTGTTTTTAGGCCCATAAAGCTCCTATCGGCTTCTCCTCGACGCTACTGTATAGCCGCATGCTTGGACTAGGCATAGAGGATTTACAGATCAGGTGATATCGCGTAAATCACGTTTTAGTTCTCGAATCTCATCTCTTAATCTGGCAGCGTATTCAAATCTAAGTTCGCCCGCAGCTGTGCTCATTTCATCTTCCAAGGTCAAAATTAGACGTTGGAGTTGTGCTTCTGGCATTTCTCTTGAATCTTCAATGATTCTTCGCTGACTGTCCATGCTTCTTGAACGTTTGTCAGCGCCAGGGACAGGTGCTCCAGAGGTTTCTGGGCGAATCATCGCAAGAATATCCGTAACGGCTTTTCGGATTGTTTGCGGATCTATCCCATGTTTTTCGTTATGGTCAATTTGGATTTTTCTTCTTCTGTTAGTTTCAGATATTGCCCTCTGCATCGAATCGGTTACTTGATCTGCATACATTACGACCTGACCTTCTACGTTTCGTGCTGCTCTGCCTATCGTCTGCACTAAAGAAGTTTCGCTTCTAAGAAAACCCTCTTTATCCGCATCCAATATGGCAACTAGGGACACTTCAGGAAGGTCAAGTCCCTCACGTAGCAAGTTGATCCCTATAAGCACATCGAACTCACCTAATCGAAGGTCGCGGAGTATTTCAATACGCTCAAGAGTGTCGATGTCACTATGTAGGTACCGGACACGAATTCCGATTTCGAGAAGATAGTCCGTAAGGTCTTCAGACATTTTTTTTGTCAAGGTTGTAACTAATACCCGTTCGCCCCTTGAGATTCTGCCATTAACTAAGCCGATTAGATCATCTATCTGGCCAGATGTGGGCTTTACGATGACTTCAGGATCAACAAGCCCTGTTGGCCTTATGATCTGCTCTACAATTTGTTCGGAAACTTCTAATTCATGCTTTCCAGGTGTAGCCGATAGAAATACAACCTGATTTAAGCGCTCCATAATTTCGCTGAATTGAAGAGGGCGGTTATCTGCCGCCGATGGAAGGCGGAACCCATGTTCAATGAGAGTTTCTTTTCGGCTACGATCACCAGCATATTGTCCGTGAAGTTGGGGAACGGCTACGTGAGATTCGTCAACCACGCACAGGAAATCATCAGGGAAATAGTCAAGCAAAGTGTAAGGAGGGTCACCATATGTACGACCATCGATGTGCATGGAGTAGTTCTCGATTCCACTACAAAATCCAACTTCTCCCATCATTTCAAGGTCATGCTCTGTTCGCATGCGAAGCCGTTGGGCTTCGAGTAGCTGTTCGTTTCCAGTAAACTTTTGTAGTTGGACTTGTAGTTCTTTTTCGATCCCGGTGATAGCTCGATCTAAACGTTCGGTACTAGCGGCATAATGGGTCGCTGGAAAGATAATAATTTCATCTACTTCAGAAATTTTTTCGCCTGTTAGAGGATCGACAAATCTAATTCGATCTACCGTGTCTCCGAAAAATTCTATCCTAACTACATTCTCTTCATAAGCAGGATGAATCTCGATGGAATCCCCACGCACTCGAAAATTCCCTCGAATAAGATTCAAGTCATTGCGGTCATATTGCATCCCTATCAGCTGCTGGAGGATACCTCTTTGCTCATATTCTTCGCCAGACCTGACCACAAGCAGCTGTGTCATGTATTCCTGTGGGGACCCCAGTCCGTAAATGCAGGAAACTGATGCAACAATAATCGTATCCCGGCGCGTTAAGAGCGCTGACGTTGATGCATGCCTGAGCCTGTCTATTTCATCATTTACGGATGAATCTTTTTCTATGTAGGTATCACTCGCAGGCATGTAGGCTTCAGGCTGGTAATAGTCGTAGTAACTGACAAAGTATTCGACACGGTTTTGGGGGAAAAACTCTCTGAGTTCGTTTGCGAGTTGAGCAGCTAATGACTTATTTGGAGCTATTACCAGGGTAGGTCGCTGCGTTTTCTCAATAGTCCAAGCGATAGTGGCGCTTTTCCCTGATCCGGTAATCCCTAAAAGCGTCTGGAATCGTTTTCCTTCTACGATCCCTTCGGACAATTTTTGTATTGCCTGAGGTTGATCTCCTGCGGGCTTAAAATCTGCCACGACTTTAAATGGGACTCCAGATGAACGTTCTACCATTAGTGGATCATAACCAAGTCACTCTTCGGAATCGAGCGACGTCATCCAAGACCAGCATGAATCTATTTGAACCTCTAATGAATCATTGTCCCCGTTGTTGTCGATTACAAAGTCTGCGAATTCAAGACGCTGCTTTCGACTAGCTTGTTTATCGATTCTTGCCCACGCATCATCTTCTCTAAAACCTCGAAATTTAACGAGCCGTGAGACAGCAATTTTTTCATCGCAATCGATCACAATTTTCCCGGTGAAATCCTGATATTCCTTTCGGGCGAGGGTACCTTCAGACGTTACCAGCAGCGGAATATCCACTAGGACTATGTATCCCTGACGAATGAAGGCATTTCTCCTCTTTGCCATCTCTTTTCCAACAGCTGGATGGACAATCTTATTTAGCTTCTCGAGGTCTTCAGGATCAGAGAAAGCTATGTCAGCGAGCTTTTGCCTATTTAGCTGTCCATCCTCGTTGATAATTATTTCACCGAATTCCTGAACAAGATTAGTAAATATTTCGCCGTTCGGTCGTTGCAATTCTCGAACCACTTCATCAGCATCGACCAATTTTGCCCCCCGAGTTTCTAGGGCGGCAGATACGGTTGACTTCCCTGAGCCGATACCTCCAGTTATCGCAAATTCAGTCATTTGCAAAATATGGAGTTACTCAGGTAGCTCTTCGGCGTCTTGAGCTTCTTCAACCTCTTGAGCCTCCACAGCTTCTTCGGGCTCCATCAGCCGTGCTTGTTCGCTTTGCTCATACGCAGACCAGGCTTCATCGAGTTCAGCTGCTGCATCAGGGTCTAATTCAATAGCTGTACCAATATAGTTTCCTTCAGTATCGTAGTTTTGCTCTCCAAAGTGTTCTTGGTATTCTTCGGCCACGACACCTCCTTCGGCAGCTTGCTTGACTGAAAGACTTATCCTTCTTCTTTCGAGATCTATTTCGATGATTTTGACCCATAGCTCTTCACCCGGAGTCACGACTTGCTCCGGAAGTTCAACATGGTGTTCAGACATTTCTGAAATGTGCACTAATCCCTCGATGTTGTCACCAACTTGAACAAAGCTTCCGAAAGGAACCAGCTTCGTAACTCGGCCATAAACAAGTTCACCTACACGGTGACTATCGGCGAATTCTTTCCAAGGGTCTTTTTGAGTTGCTTTTAATGACAAACTGATCCGCTCTCGGCCAAGGTCTACTTCGAGAACTTCAACATCAACTTCGTCTCCGATAGTTACAACTGCTGATGGATGATCTACGTGCTGCCATGAGAGTTCAGAAACATGGATTAGTCCATCCATGCCACCAAGATCAACGAAAGCACCAAAGTTTACGACTGAAGAGATAACACCTTTTCTTCTCTCGCCTGGTTTGAGGAGGTCAAGGAACTCTTCTCGCTGTTCTTTTTGCGTTTCTTCGAGGAAGGCTCGTCGGGATAGAACAACGTTATTGCGATTTTTATCTAATTCGATTATTTTTGCTTCTAGTTCCATTCCTATGTATGGCTGAAGATCTCGAACTCTACGAAGCTCAACTAGGGATGCAGGGAGAAAGCCTCGTAAGCCAATATCGACTATTAGCCCACCCTTAACGACCTCGATTACGAGCCCTTTAACAATGCCGTCGGTTTCTTTTACTCTTTGAACATCGCCCCACGCTTTTTCATACTGGGCCCTTTTTTTGGAAAGGATAAGACGACCTTCTTTGTCTTCCTTCTGGATAACTAGAGCTTCGAGCTGGTCCCCTAGTGAAACTAGTTCGCTCGGCGGTACGTCATTTCGAATTGACAATTCTTTTCTTGGAATAACACCTTCGGATTTAAATCCGATATCCAGTAGGACTTCTTCTCTGTCGATTTTCACTACACTTCCGGCTACAAGTTGGCCATCTTCTACTTGGACCATAGATGCGTCAAAGGCATCGTCTAACGTTTGACTACCTAAGTCATTAACCGCTATTTCTCTTGGGGTGTAGTCTTCTGGGAATGGGTTCGTTTCTGTATCTGTATTAGTATCGGACATTGGGTTTTTTCTTTAGACAATAGGACGTGTCGCTTGAGCGACTATGCAGAATAACTGCATGAGCTAATGAAAAATCAGTAGCACATTCAGGCTACCAGTAGGTATCGAAGTGGCAACCAAGTTGGAACCAGAAAGAATATTTATCTTTCAGCAATCAGGAGTATCTCTGGTTCATCAATTGTCAGGGAACCTGTTCGGTACTTCCCGGGAGATACAGAAGCCATTGAGCGAACAGTTAGCCCTGCGCTTTCAGCAAGGAGACGAAGCTCACGTGGTGTAAAGCAACTGGTTAAAAGTTCCTTCTCTATTTCCTCACCTTCTTGATTCCGTATGTGGGTTATCTCACTGTTGACCCCTTGCGCTGCGAAGAAAGTATCTGAATCTTCGAGGTATCTAACTTGAAAGTACGCTGAGAACGCTGTTAGAGCTATTTTCCCTCCTGAGATAAGCGCATCCGTCATTCGGCTTAGGATGACTCCATCTTGATCTTGTGAGACAATAGAGGCATTAGGGTCTCCTGCTAAACCAAATGCGCCTTGGCATAGTGAAATAACGGCATCATACTGATTGTCAAATGACATTTCTCTAGCATCTATCCGTTCGAAGGTTGCTCCTGTAGGAGCTCGTTCATTTGCGATATCTATAAAAGTCTGGCTGATATCGATCCCATGAACTTTGATTCCACGCTGAGCAAAATAGTAGGCATGGCGTCCTGGGCCACATCCGACGTCGAGAAGACTCATCCCAGCCTCAAGCTCCATCTCAGAAATGAGATATTCTACTTCTTGCCCAGTTCCTTTCGTGAACGAGTAGTTGAGGTAGGCCTCCCCCATATGGTCGGCGAGGCCCTCAAACCAATGATCATGCATATGCGGTCATCAATGTCTATAGATCTTTCTCATTTCGCATCAGCCCAACTTTGACCCGAGCTAATATTAACTTCAAGTGGCACCAGCAGATCAAAAGCTTCCCCCATTGTGTCAATAGTTAAGGATTGAGCTTCGGATATCTCTTCTGATGGGCACTCCAAAATAACTTCATCATGAACTTGAAGAACTATTCTGCTTTCTAATTTCTCCTCTGCCAGTCTCATATCCAGGTTTACTAACGCTACTTTGAAAATATCTGCAGCTAAGCCTTGAATTCCTGCATTCATAGCCTGGCGTTCAGCAGCCTGTCTGATGCGGAAATTATCAGAAGCTAACTCTGGAATACGGCGTCGCCTCCCAAACAGTGTTTCTGTATACCCCTTGTCGCGAGCTTTCTGGATCGTCTCTTCCATATAGCTTCTCACCGAAGGGAAAGCTGCAAAGTAAGCATCAAGTATCACTGATGCTTCCTTGTTAGAGATACCTAAACGTTGCGCTAAGCCATATGCTTCCATACCGTATGCGAGCCCATAACTAACCATTTTAGACTTTGATCTTTGTTCGGCCGTTACTTCATCTTGAAGGACTCCAAATATCTGCGCGGCTGTCGCTGTATGAATATCCAGCCCTTCCGTGAAGGCACCTATGAGACCGGGATCCTCAGCTAAATGCGCTATGCACCTAAGCTCAATCTGGTTATAATCTGCGACGATCAGACCCCAACCTTTTGCGGCGACAAAGACCTCGCGAAATACTCTTCCGCGTTCGGTGCGAACAGGAACATTGTGTAAATTGGGTGCATCTGAGCTCAACCTCCCAGTCCTCGCTACTGTCTGGTTAAACGTTGCCCGAATTCGATCTCCCTCGCCGACTTCGTTAAGCAAACCCTCTCCATATGTTGAACGAAGTTTTTCGACTTCTCTATATTCCATTAGCGATTCGATTATCGGGTGATCTCCCTTCATTTTTTCTAGAGTCTGTGCATTTGTGCTATATCCGGTCTTTGTTTTCTTCACCGGAGTCAGACCGAGATTCTCAAATAAAATAACCTGTAGTTGCTTAGTTGAGTTCACATTAAACTCTTCACCTGCCTGATCATGAATAGTTTTCTTAAGACGTTCAGTCTGATCAACTAATTCATTACGTAAAGCGGTCAACCTCTCGACATCAACGCCTATACCAAGGTGTTCCATTTTTGCTAGAACTCCAATAAGAGGTAGCTCTACCTTCAGATTCAGCTCGGATAGTCCTTGTTTCTCTAGAGCATCTTCAAGAGGGCCGAAAAGCATACCGCAAAGAACTGCTTCTTCAGCAGCGGACTGCGATGGAAGTGAAAAAGACCCTGCGAGGTCTAACTGCCCATCAGGAGCCTCTTCTAAAGCTTCGAAAGCCACATCCGCATATCTGGAAGCTAATTCATTGACAGAGTAGGAAGCTTCGGCTGGATTAATTAGATACGCAGCTATTTGGGTGTCAAGAGAAATACTTCTGATGTATATACCCTCAGACAGCATTTCGCGGATGATTCCTTTAACGTTATGCCCAATGACTCCTTTACTATTATCAAATAAATCTTGGAGTGCAGTTCTAGCTTCTTGTTTAGCAAAAAATTCCCTTGGTATTGCAAGCACTTTTCCTGCATCCAGATCCTTAACTATGCAGATACCATCCAAAGTACGTGAGTCTTTGCTAGGGCCCCAAATACCTGAAATGAGAACCTGATCTCTATCGATTTCTTTAAGAGATTCCTCTACCTCTTCGAGAGAGCTAGCTACGACAACATCTAGATTTGGCAGTAGTTTTAGAGAGCTATTTTCGACTGGGTCTAAGTCAAACACATCAGACAGTCGACTGAAGACTGTTCGCAACTCTAAAGATTCAAAGAACTGGTTTATCTCTGGCTGGTTGATTGGGCCAAATGCTAGATCTTTGATAGCTACTGGAAGCTTCACATCTCGTATGAGTTCCATAACTTCTACGTTCAGACGAACAGTGCTTTCGTTCTGCTCGAGATTGTCACGAAGTTTTGGCTTTTGTTCTTCAAGCGATTCAAAAATAGCATCAATTGTCCCATGGGCATTAACTAGCTTCGCAGCTGTTTTTTCACCAACGCCCGGAACGCCAGGCAAGTTATCGGACTTGTCTCCTCGAAGTGCCGCATAAAGAACATAGTCTTTCGGATATACGCCTGTTCGTTCCCAAATCCCATTCTCGTCATAAAGCACATAATCTGAGACTCCTCTCTTGTTATACAGGACTTGGATATATGGATCTTCAACGAGCTGGTAACTATCTCTATCTCCTGTCACCACCACGACTTGAGTAGAGTCATCGCGTGACTGCGATGCCAAAGTGGCCAATATGTCATCCGCTTCATATCCTTCTTTTTCTACGACCTGAATACCTAGGGCAGGCAAAATCTCTTTAACGAGCGCAAGTTGCTCATATAAGTCATCTGGGGCTTTTTCACGACCAGCCTTGTAAGTAGGGACTCTTTCATGGCGAAATGTAGGAGTAGGTAAATCAAAGGCGACAGCGACACCTTGTGGCTGTTGATCCTTTATTAAATTGATGAGCATCGTCGAAAAGCCATGCACCGCTCCTGTTGCCTGACCAGTTGAATTACGCATATCTGCTTCGCGCAGAGCAAAGTAGGCCCGATACACAAGTGAGTTTCCATCAATTAATAGAACCTTTTCCATCCCTAGAACTTAGCCACTTGGCAAGGCAGGTGATGGTATTAGTTAGGGAATTGTAGCTTGGACAAATTCTTTACCCTTAGCGACTCGTGGAAATTTGATCTAATAGCTTATTTTGCAAGTTTTCGATTTTTAATATTTCTATTTCTAGTTCTTGAAGATGCCGACGCATTGACTCTGCATGTTTTTGCGCTTCACGGTATTCTTTATCAGCAATAGGGGTTTCAGAAACTAACGAACGAATACGTGCATCTTCTGCTTCATGACTTAAGAATAAAAGTTGCTCTTCAGCTACCTGATAGTCCACCTGTAAACGTTTTAATTGATGGCTTGTATCGACGAGACGGCTTTGAAGTATTTTCTTACCCACGTTTTATATCTTAATTGAGATATTACTTTGTACCTCCAATATGGCCTTGAAGGTGTGCCCGGGGCGGGACTTGAACCCGCACTCCCCGAAGAGAAGGGGATTTTGAATCCCCCGCGTCTGCCAATTCCGCCACCCGGGCAGGTTTTAACACAATAGTGCGTGGATGAAGCGTACCGCGCTCCTAGGAAAACGGGTTATCAAAGTGGATTATTTGTTCGATACCGTATTTAAGTGCTAAGTATCCATATACGAAAGGCAATCCCTATCAATCGCTATTCTGGTCTATCCAGTGTTCTACTCTTAAGGTAGCGAGGCTTAAACGATGATATTAAAACTCATAGAACAATTTCTGAAAGTTCATAACCACAGGCAAGGCCTGACTATTGTTGAATCACTTGTCGAAGTATCAAAGATGGAGTGCCACCTATGATCGTTTTTACCTACCCAGGACAAGGGTCACAAAAGACAGGAATGGGAGCTGAATGGGTTGATCACCCCTCATGGGAATTAGTGGCTGAAGCTGCGGATTTGACTGGAAGAGATCTAAACGCTCTTCTCCTCGAAGCAGGAGACGATGAGTTAACGCAGACACGAAATGCACAACTATCAACTTTTCTAGTTTCGATGGTTGTTTTTGATGCTCTTCAACGAATAGGTGTCGATGCCGCTGCGCATGCTGGACACAGCCTTGGCGAATACTCAGCGCTGACAGCATCTGGATGCCTCGATTTTGAAGATGCAGTTTTACTTGTCTCCGAGCGTGGAGAAGCTATGCAAGTATGTGCGGAAGCACAAGAAGGAACTATGGCTGCCATACTCGGCTTGGATGACGACCTTGTCGAAAGTGCCTGTCATCGTGTCGATGACGATGTGTGGGTTGCTAACTTCAACGCCCCAGGCCAAGTAGTTATAGCTGGCTCACCTTCCGGCGTCGAAGCAGCTTCAGAAGTAGCGAAAGACATCGGAGCGAAACGTGCTATGCGACTTCCAGTTTCTGGAGCATTTCATACCCCGTTTATGGAACCGGCTAGAGATCGTCTTAGAAAAGCTATTGACCGGATAGATTTTAGGGCCCCAGATCATCCGGTTTATGCCAACGTGGATGCCCTCGGACATGAAATCGGCGACGACTGGCCTGCGTTACTCTCTTCTCAGCTCACTAGCCCTGTCCGCTGGCGACAAATACTCCATCAACTTGAAGGGTCTGGCTTTACTACATTTGTCGAAGTTGGCCCAGGCGCCGTTTTGACAGGAATGGCAAAGCGAACTGTAAAGGAAGCCACTGTTCTAACAATTAATTCACCTACTGACATTGACAACCTCCTTGAGCATGTATCTGGACAACAAGCATCAGCTGCCGAAGCTCTAGAAGGCGAACATCTTTTCGCTACTGAACGCCTAGTAGTGAGCCCTTGTGCGGGTATCTTCACTCCTTCCAACGATGATCTCAGCGGACAGAATATCCACACTGGTTTCCTTCTGGGCCACGTAAACGATACTGAGGTCAGAAGCCCATTCTCCGGAGAGCTTCAAGGTCTTCTAGCGGTCGACGGCGAACGCGTGACTTCAAGTCAACCTATAGCTTGGCTGCGAACATCAAAATGAATTCAATACCAGAACGACAAAGATACTTAGATATGAGGATTTCTGGATGGGGCATAGCCCTACCCGAAAGAATCGTGACAAATGATGAACTATCACAAACTTTAGATACAAGTAATGACTGGATTCTAGAACGGTCAGGAATCGCACAACGTCGAATAGGGGGATCCACAAGTAGCCTAGCTGTTGAAGCAGGAGAATTAGCCTTAGCATCAGCTGGAGTCGAACCTGAATCGATTGATCTTCTAATAATTGCAACTACAACTCCCGATGACCAGGTTCCAGCTACATCAAGCAAGGTTCAGCATGAGCTAGGATTGTCATGCGGGGCCATGGACATAAATGCGGCCTGCAGTGGGTTTGTATATTCCTTGATTACCGGATGTGGCTTCCTTCAAGCAGGATGCAATAGAATTCTAGTCATCGGGTCAGAGACTCTTAGCGGTATTACCGATTGGGAAGACCGCTCTACGGCTATTCTCTTTGGCGACGGGGCTGGAGCAATAGTCCTAGAATCTTCGAGTGGCGGAGGCAAGCTACTCGGATGGGACCTAAGCTCCTCTGGAGAACTACGCGATATCCTTCATGCTCCTATTGGAGGGAAGATATACATGGAGGGTCGAGAGGTGTTCCGTAAAGCCGTCACAGCTATGACTGAATCAGGAAAAAAAGCTATAGCCAATTCCGGAATTTCCCCGGATGAAATATCTCTAGTGATTCCCCATCAAGCGAATATCAGAATCATCGAAACCTCAATGAAGAAACTTGGTATCCCTTTTGAAAGAGCCGTGTGGGTAGGTGATAAAACTGCGAACACGTCATCAGCATCTATCCCCATCGCACTCGGACACGCATTAGATAATAATCAAATTGCAGAAAACGATTTGCTCCTCCTAGTAGGATTTGGAGCGGGAATGACTGCAGCTGGTGCTGTCATTCAGTGGGGAGAAATCAATGTCTAAAGTAGCGTTTGTAACTGGCGCTAACAGAGGTATCGGCCTCGCAATAGCTGAACGACTTCATGAAGAGGGGTATGCGGTAGCAGCAGCTTATAGAAGCAACCCGCCTGATAACCCAGATCTTTTCCCAGTCAAATGCGATGTCACGAGCCAAACTCAAGTAGACCAAGCCTTCGATGAAATTGAAAGGGACCTCGGAACGGTCGAAGTATTGATAGCAAATGCAGGAATTACTAAAGACAACCTCCTTCCCAGAATGTCTGAAGATGATTTTACGGATGTCCTAAATTCCAATCTGACATCCGGATACCGGCTCACCAAAAGAGCGATCAAACCGATGATGAAACAACGTAAAGGTCGGATCATTTTTATTTCCTCAGTCGTTGGAACGACCGGGCAAGCTGGACAGGCAAACTATGCCGCTTCGAAAGCTGGTCTAGTAGGTTTGGCACGATCAATTGCTAAAGAGTTTGCCACTCGAAATATAACGGCAAACGTTATTGCACC
This sequence comes from Actinomycetota bacterium, assembly GCA_902529525.1. Lineage (GTDB taxonomy): Bacteria > Actinomycetota > Acidimicrobiia > Acidimicrobiales > UBA8592 > UBA8592. The sequence continues at coordinate 23,630 of CABZWT010000008.1, read as the reverse complement.
CGGCCCGGTGAAGACGAACATGATTGACGAATTAACCGAACAACAGCGTGAGAATATCCTTGCTGCTGTCCCATTAGGAAGGTTCGCCGAGCCAGAGGAAATAGCTGCAACTGTAGCTTTTTTAGCTAGTGATCAAGCTGGATTCATAACTGGGGCTATTATCCCTGTTGATGGTGGAATTGGGATGAACTAGTACTATTTCCTATACCCACCTAAAAGAAAGAGGTAAATATGAGTGAAGAGAATTTTGAACGATTCAGGAAATGTGCAGTTGAAGTACTTTCAGTCGAAGCTGGACAGGTAACTAAGGAAGCTAGGTTCGCTGAGGATCTAGATGCGGATAGTCTTGACTTAGTTGAATTAGTGATGGAACTTGAAGAGGAGTTTGATATCACTGTCGACGAAGAGGAACTTCAGGAACTACCAACTGTCGGTGATGCATTTAATTTGATATCTAGCAAACTCTAATGCGCAATCGTGTTGCCGTAACTGGGGTCGGAGTTGTTGCGAATGTAGGGCAAGGAAGTAGTGCATTCTGGAGTGGACTTCTTTCAGGGGCGCCAAGTCACGGATTCGAATTACACGATTTTGATCCCCTCCCTTATTTTGATGGCAACGCTAAAGAAGCGAGAAGGTGCGATAGGTTTGCTCAGCTAGCTTTTGCTGCTGCAGATGAGGCGATAACTCAGGCTGGAGATTTTATACGTGACCCCACTCGTTGTGGCTCTTGGGTAGGTACTGGAGTTGGGGGACTTGACACGTTAGAAAAACAAGTTCAGGTACTTTCAGAAAAAGGGCCAAGAAGGGTTTCCCCGTTCCTTATTCCCATGCTAATGGCTAACGCTGCTTCTGCTGGAATCTCTATGAAATACGGACTTCAAGGCCCATCTGAAACCACAGTAACTGCTTGCGCTGCTGGAACTCATTCAATCGGTCGTGCTGCTGAGTTAATCCGGAATGGAACCTGTGACGCTATGCTCACTGGAGGCGCTGAAGCTACCTTGACTCCAATAGGAAGACAAGGTTTTATCAATATGACTGCAGTTTCATCTAGCGGGATTAGCAGGCCATTTGATGCAGATCGTGATGGGTTCATGCACTCTGAAGCTGCAGGGATTCTTGTATTAGAGGAATGGGAGCACGCTGTTAACCGCGATGCTGTGATTTTAGGAGAAATCCTTGGGTCAGCGAGTACCGCAGACGCTCACCATATCACGGCTCCAGCTCCAGAGGGTGCTGGAGCTGTACGTTGCATGTCTGCAGCATTAGATAATGCCGGCTTAAGTCCCGATGACATTGCCCACATCAACGCACATGGAACTTCCACCCCATTGAACGACGCAGCTGAAGCAGAAGCAATAGTCAGAACTTTCGGCCAAAAGACCCCGATTGTTACTTCCACAAAAGGTGCGACTGGGCACACGCTCGGGGCTGCAGGAGCTATTGAAGCGATTGCGGTTATTTTGGCAATTCAGAATAAACAAATTCCCCAGACGCATGGAACTAGCGCTGTAGATCCGGAGCTAGCTCAGATCGATTTAGTTGTAGGTGAACCTAGAGTCTGGATCCCAGGTCCTTCGTTGAGTAATTCATTTGGTTTCGGGGGGCATAACGGGACTGTCGTAATTGGCCCACCCTCATAACAAAACTGCATAACCGGGCTCACACCTCAACTACAACGAAAACAAGGTCGGCCGAACAAGCTATTTCACCATCTACCGTTGCGGTACCAGAGGCCTTACCTGCTCGGGCAGACAATCGTGTTGCTTCAACTCGAAGGTCCACTCTTTCCCCCGGAACGACCTGACGCCTGAATCGTGCCTTCTCTATCCCTCCGAACAAGGGCAATTTTCCTGTGAATCGTTGGTCCTGTAGAACAAAGTAGGCTCCTAGCTGCGCAATAGATTCACAGAGCAGGACACCTGGCAAAGTAGGTCTATCAGGAAAATGGCCTGAGAAAAATGCTTCAGATCCAGTCAATTGCCAATACCCTTCAGCCCACTCCCCTATTTCATAACCAGTTACCTCTGTTAGGAACAAGAAGGGGTCTCGGTGTGGGAGCACTTCAGAAGGGCGTAGGAATTGCATGGTATCTCCTTGAAAACGACGGAAGGGGCCGCCTAGGCGACCCCTCCGTTACATATAGAACATATATTTCTACTATGCGGGTGTTGAAGCCTTCGCAGCAGCTTTTAGCTTCGAACCTGCGGAAACCTTGATCGCGTTTGAACCCGCAATCTGAATGGTCTCCCCTGTTTGTGGATTTCTCCCAGTTCGTGGGTTCCGATATGTACGTTCAAAGGTGAGAAAACCGCTGAGTGAAATTTTGTCACCGCCGCCGCAAACAGCACTAGTAACAACTTCTTCAAGGGCCTTCAGGACACTATCAATGTCTCCTTTCCCGACTCCGGAGCTGCCAGATATAGCATCAATTAGCTCTGACTTATTCATTATTTACCTCCTGTCCCCAAACCAGGACTGTCCTGTCTGAGGGATGAACGCACCGAAAACTTCGATACCTTCAATAATGGCTAAATTACACTGTTGTAAGCACAAAAGGCTGTTATTCCAAAGATTTTTCTTATTATGGCTAAATTTCGAACAAATTTAGTTTCGCTGGGTACCTACAAATGGTGATTATAAAACGGCAAAAGCCGCCCCGAAGGGCGGCTTTTACGCAGTTCGTGGGAAAGCTACTACCTTCCAACACCTTTTCCTAGAGCTGAAATAGCTGCATCTCGGACTGGGACGAAGGCCAAGATAATGAGCGCCGTAGCGACGTCCATACCAAATCGACCAAGGCCCAGAACTTCAGCGCTTGCTCCGAATCCGAGCGCGGCACCATCGCCGTTTACATCTGTCGCAAGTACGAACAGATACGCCCAAAGTAGGGAAAGGTTAGACCCGACTAGAGGCAAGCCCTTAAGCATGCCACCTACTCCGGCTAAATCGAGAATGCTGTCTAACACGGCAACTACGCCTTGCAGAAGCATACCCATAATGATAAGTGTCACAAATGTTGACATCATAATTGTGAAAGCTCCTTGTTTAAATTTAAACAATCAAGGCCAAATCGGACCAAAAAAATTGGGTAACTTGACCTGCCATAACGATAGTATTTTTCAATACTTCGTGTACTGATAGTTAAAAATTCTTGAAAAAAAGCGTAAAAAAGTGTCTATGAGCAGGTAATTTATTCTTTTTGATTTATAGCCAAATACGGCTAAAAAACCCCCAAAACCCTATGATTCGTCCAAAGCGCTTCGGATAGCGGCAACAAACGTTCCTACCGACTCAGGGCCTTCACCATCTAACAGTTTTTGCACTATAGCGGAGCCCACTATGCAGCCATCAGCTACTTCAGACACCTCTTTAGCTTGTTCAGGCGTGCCAATTCCAACGCCAACAAGCACAGGTTTATCGGTAAATGCCTTGCATCTACCTGCTATGACGACAGCGCTCCTTGCAAGTTCAGCGCGAACACCAGTAATACCAAGAAGCCCCACAGCGTAGACAAAGCCTTTACTTTGTCCACACAGAGCTTCTAAACGTTCATCAGTAGTGGTTGGGGCAGCTAATAAAATAGTCTCAGTACCATTTGCAGAAGCTGCATCAACCCATGCGCCAGCCTCATTTAACGGGAGATCAGGAAGAATCGCACCGGAAATACCCGATTCAGAAAGTGCATTTGCGAATCGCTCAAGACCAAAACGGTACACGATGTTGTAATAAGTCATTACGGCTAAAGGAATTCCGATGTCTAAGTCGCGAATTTCCTGAAGGATATCTAGTGGAGAAATTTTTTGGGCTAACACAACATCATTTGCCTTTTGTATCGTAGGGCCATCCATCACTGGGTCAGAGAAAGGTATACCTATCTCAATTGCGTCTGCCCCTGCTTCGGCAGCTGCGTAGATAGCTTCAACATACCCCTCAAAACCACCAGTAATGTATGGCACTAAGCACTTCCCGCCTCCACCTATTCGTTTACGAAGAGATTCTTCAATTCGCAAGGGACTTTTGCTCATCCCAGCAATTCCATCATCTGTGTTGCATCTTTGTCCCCTCGTCCAGAGAGATTGAGAAGCACAGTTTTCCCAGAAAGTTCCCTACGTGCTCTACTCATCCAAGCAAGCGCATGAGCAGGTTCGAGAGCTGGAATGATCCCTTCAGTGCGCGAAAGCAACTGAAATGCATCGACTACTTCACTATCAGATACTTTCTCGTACCTAGCGCGTCCGATGTCAGCCAGATGAGCATGTTCAGGCCCGATTCCTGGATAGTCAAGTCCAGCTGAAATCGATTCTGCTTCTAAAACTTGCCCCCACTCGTCTTGCATCAGGTAAGACAGAGACCCATGCACTACTCCAGGAGTACCTCTAAACACTGCAGCACCTCCTGCTGGTTCAACTCCAACAAGGTCAGCATCTGTATCAACGAATCCTGAGAATATACCCAAGGCGTTTGACCCGCCGCCCACGCAAGCCGTTACAACGTCCGGATCCCTTCCTAGAGCCTTTTGACACTGCTCGTATGCTTCTTGACCTATTACCCTGTGAAACTCTCGGACCATCCAGGGGTAAGGGTGCGGCCCCATAACCGACCCTAGGCAATAATGTGAATCTTCAACCGTTGCGACCCAATCCCGCATCGCCTCATTAATTGCATCTTTGAGTGTCTTACTTCCCGAAGTTGCAGAGATTACTTCTGCACCCAGCAGACGCATTCTAAAGACATTAAGGGCTTGCCGTTCAATATCAACTTCGCCCATATATACAACGCAACTCATTCCGAACAAAGCAGCTGCTGTAGCAGTAGCTACACCATGCTGGCCAGCTCCCGTTTCCGCAACAAGTCTTTTCTTACCCATTTTTTTAGCTAGTAAGGCTTGCCCTAGAACATTATTGATCTTGTGCGAACCAGTGTGATTCAAATCTTCTCTCTTGAGAAGAACTTGGTAACCTAGCTCTTCAGAAAGACGCTCACATTGCGTTAAAGGCGAGGGTCGGCCAGCATAGTCAGCGAGCAGTGTGTTGAGTTCCTCTCGAAAAGAGATATCTACCCAAGCTGTTCGGAAAGCGTCCTCAAGGGCTTCACATGCAGGAATAAGTGTCTCTGGCACAAACATCCCCCCAAAACTTCCAAATCTTCCATCTGATGATGGATCTGTCATCGCCATGTTGGATCATCCTCCCAGTTGTATGGATCTTCACGCAAAATATTAACCTCATCTTCTTGATCATTTGATTCGTTCTCTGTAGAACGAGCAGCTTCAACAAACGCTCGAACTAGTATCGGATCTTTTAATCCTGGAGACCGCTCAACCCCAGTTGAAACATCGACTCCCCATGGTTGGACTTTTCTTATTGCCCCAGCGACATTGGATGGAGTGAGGCCACCAGCAAGAATCAAAGGAACACCCTGAGGTGCGTTCTCTGCCATTTGCCAATCGAAGACTTCTCCTGATCCAGGTTCATCAGAGTCGACAAGTACAGCATCAGCGCCGAAAGCGGCAGCATCTTGAAAGGACTCGGAGCCTGCTGTAACAGCTTTAAAGACAGTTCTTACTTCCGACTTGACCTTTTGCACCTGCGTTGCGGACTCAAATCCATGAAGCTGCGCTGCCATTAGACCTGTATTGTTTATGACACTGATCACACGGTCCGGCAATTCATTTCGGAATACTCCGACAGTTAAGATATCTGGAGGGAGTCTTCTAACTATTTCAGAAACACGCGTAATCGCTATCTGACGCGGAGATGGAGCAAAAACAAATCCGATGGCGTCAGCCCCTACAGCAACAGCCAATAGAGCGTCTTCCTCATTTGTAATTCCACAAATCTTTATGAACACGTTACGACGTTATCGGAATTCCATCGCTGAATCACAGAATTACCCTCATCAAAGTTCGCTGAAGGAAGAAATTAGTGAAGATGGGTCCGATGACTTAACGAATGCTTCTCCAATTAGAACCGCATCATAGCCAGCATCTGCAAGAACGATGGCATCTTCAAGATTACGAATTCCACTTTCGGCTACTGTCGTTATGGAGTTTGGGATTTCACGAATAACGCGCACTGCTCTTTCTTGATCTACTTCAAATGTGTATAAGTCTCTTTGATTGACACCAATCAAATTTGCGCCTGCATTTAATGCGCGCCCGACCTCTTTTTCGTCATGTGTCTCAACTAGAGCAGCTATCCCCAATTCTTTCGCCAGCGCGACAAAGCTGACGAGTTCTTCATCAGAAAGAGCAGAAACGATCAGCAGAACGCAATTAGCACCCATTATGCGAGCGTCACAAATATCACGTTTGTCGATTGTGAAGTCCTTCCTTAAGATCGGAATTTCCGTGCTCATTCGGGCTGAAGATAGGTCATGACTTGAACCAGCAAAAAACTCCGAATCAGTGAGCACGGAAATACAGCTAGCCCCAGCAGTTTCATAGAGTGCCGCCATGGCACCAGCGTCAAGGTTTCGATTAAGGTCTCCTTTTGAAGGGGACCTCCGTTTTATCTCGGCGATTACTGAAAGTCCTGAAGGGGACTCAAGAGCGCTAATAAAGTCTTTGGAATCTTCCACCTCTTGGGCCTGACTAAGAAGTTGATCGAAAGATCTGGAGTCTGTTTCGGCCCGATAGCGATGAAAACTAAGGATATTCTCTAAGTATGTCCCTGAACTCATAGACCAATTCTAACTGAGGTTAGAACATTGGCGTTGTTGTTTAATCAGAAGCGCTAGTAACGGAAGCAGAAAACCCATCAATTTCTGCCATTCCGGGAATTTCCAGTGAGCGAGAAACATAGCCGAGGCCAATAGATCCGTCGCCAGAGGGAACAGCAGATGTTACGACTCCGACTTTTTTCCCTTCTGCAGTTATGTCAGACCCAACTTTACAGGCACCAGGCGAAGATATCTTTCGTAAATGCTTTGCGACATTGTTTCCCCTGCTATCAAGTCGAGCAACTAACTCTTGTCCGGTATAACAACCTTTGGTAAAGCTCACTCCTATCGGCACTAAATTTGTCTCAGCAGGAATAACGCCCTCTGTCAGTTCTGAGCCCATTTTCGGGACTGCATGAAAGATTCGGATATATTCGTAATCATCTTCGTTCCCCTCGCTACATCCATCTGGCTTTACAACGTCAGGACCAAGTAAATCGAAGCCTTCAAAAGTTTGCCAGCCTGCATCGGCGGCGATGCTTTGTTTGTGGGACTCTCCTTTGATCTCATTGGCGCCCCTCCCAAGAATCCGGACCATCTGGCTTTGGGTATTTTTAATGTCACAGTTAACACGAATTTTGAATCGATTCAATCGTTCTAAAGCAGCTTGGCCGAATCCTCGTTCCATATCTAGCATGTATTCTTCGCTCGAAAGGCGTGTGATTCTCAGCCACGTACAAAATTTTCCGTTCGGATTCAACAAGAAGGACCAAGCTGATCCAAGATCAGACAAAGCTTCAATATCTTGGCTAAGTTGACCCTGAAGAAAGTCACCGGTATCCGGACCTGCGCACTGCAAAAAGTCCCTTTGAAGGGTATAGGCATGAGGCTCGTGCAAGAATTTGTCGAGATTGGGCGCTATCAGGATGACTCCTTTCTTTTTCTAGTCATCCTCTCGGCAGGTAGAACTGCGGCAAGAAGTGCTGCTGCTTTATTCCAGCATTCCTGATATTCGCTTTCAGGGTCACTATCAGCGACAATTCCTGCTCCAGCTTGGACTGACGCAATAGATTCTGTGATAACCATGGTTCGGATCGCGATTGCGTTATCAACATTTCCTGATAAGTCAAAATAGCCGACTATGCCGGCGTATGGGCCGCGTTTCGTTGGCTCTAACTCATCAATGATTTGCATAGCTCTGACTTTTGGAGCTCCTGAAACAGTACCGGCCGGAAAAGTTGCTTCGATCACGTCGATTGGAGTTTTGTCTTTCATCAGTTTCCCTGATATTTGTGAGGTTAGGTGCATTACATGACTGTAGTTTTCCAAAGTCATCATCTCATCCATTTCAAGAGTTCCGAAACGCGAAACTCTACCTAGGTCATTTCTCGCAAGATCAACAAGCATTACGTGCTCTGCGACTTCCTTGGGGTGCTCTCGAAGTTCGGCGGCAAGTCTTCTGTCCTCTTCTTCATTCTTCCCACGTGCTCGTGTGCCTGCAATTGGGCGAGAGATAACACGATCCCCTAGAACTTGCACCATCGGTTCAGGGGAACATCCAACCAACGTGACTTCGCTATGGCGGACATAGTACATGTAAGGACTGGGATTAGTTTGCCTAAGCACTCTGTAAACATCAAAGGAATCAGCATTTAGAGCAAAGTCGAATCGTTGCGATAAAACCACTTGGAAGATATCCCCTGCCAAAATATGCTCTTTCGCTATCTCTACAGCCGAGCAGTATTGCTCTTTTGTCATGGTGGATTGGACCGGCGGAAGTTCACCATTGACGATTGGAGGGTCAAGAAGTGGCTCTTGAATTGAGCGAGCTCCATCAGTTGCTAAGAGCTCCAATCGATTCACAGCTTCAACATATGCAGCTTCTGTCTCCTGTTGAGAACTTCCACGTGGGACAATAGCATTCGCAATTAGGACAACTCGTTGCTTCCAATGATCAAAGACAGCCAATTCCCCGATGACTGAAAGAATTGCGTCGGGAATAGACAGATCATCGTAAGGGCTGTTGGGTAGATCTTCGATCTCACGAACTAGGTCATAACCTACATAGCCCATTATTCCGCTATGCATTGGTGGCAGTTCTTCAAGGGCAGGTGATGTAAACCGGTTTTGTAAATCGTTAATAAAACCTAGAAGCTTGCCATCCTTAGGAATCTCCACTGGATAATCGCCCAAAATCTCGATCTCTCCATTTTTTTTCTTAACTGTAAGTAATGGATTTCTTCCTATGAATGACCACCGGCTCCACCTTTCTCCGTGCTCGACGGATTCAAGGAGGAAACCGTCACCATCCCCAACCACTCTCGTGAATGCGGCAACAGGAGTTATATAGTCTGCGACAAGTTCTTTCCAAACAGGTATAACTGTGTATTCGTTCGCTAGATCGCTGAATTGTTCTAGCGTGGTGGTCATTGTTAGAGGTAAAGCCCAGTAGATCCTTGGTCAAGCCGCTCGGCTGCAACCGCGTGGATATCACGCTCCCGAAGAATGATGTAGTCCTTAGCCCGTACTTCTACCTCATAGCGATCTTCGGGATTGAATAGAACCTGGTCTCCTATTTCCATGCTTCTAACGTTAGGTCCTGTTGCCTTTACTTCTGCCCAAGCCAAACGTCGAGATACTTGCGCTGTTGCAGGTATTAGGATTCCGCCTGTTGACCTGCGCTCACCTTCATCTGTGGGAATTTCAACAAGAATCCTGTCGTTCAGCATTTTAATGGGTAGGCGCTCGGATGGAGAAGGAGTATGAGTTCTTCTTTTCTTTTCCTGCGCCTTTTTAGTCTGCTCTTCGGAAGCTGGTTTATCTTTGTTTTCAGTTGTAGAGGTTTTAGTTGTGCTCACGATGTTCCAAGGTATCGGCTAATTATTAAAGTGTCGACTACTGATTGAATTTGTAATGTTTTGTTCGTTTAATTATTCCGAAAGGTTGGTCGTACTGGCACTCCACTGGAGTGGAGGTAGTTTTTGACTTCAGAAATACTCAATTCACCGAAGTGAAAAACACTAGCAGCTAGAAGGGCATCGGCTGATCCCGTAGTTACACCCTCAAGGAAATCTTCGATTCTGCCTACTCCACCACTAGCGATAATCGGAATGTTTGTTGCAGAAGAGACGGCTTTCGTCAGCTCGCAGTCAAAACCGTCTTTTGTGCCGTCCCTGTCCATCGATGTTAAGAGAATCTCTCCGGCACCTAACCTTTGACCTTCCTGAGCCCACTCTATGGCATCGAGTTCTGTTGGCGTCCGGCCTCCATTTATGTAGACCCCATAACCGCTCTTTGAATTGACAGCTTCATCTTGAGTATTTTTTCGAGCGTCGATTGCAAGAACTACACATTGATTGCCAAACTCAGCTGCAATTTCTGAAATCAGCTCTGGTCTTTTGACTGCCGCAGTATTCACGGAAACTTTTTCTGCCCCTTCACGAAGTAGCTTTCTTGCATCCGATACAGTTCGGATTCCTCCCCCAATCGTGAAGGGAATAAATACTTTTTCAGCGCATCGTCGAACTAGGTCATAAACCGTATCTCTATTATCAGATGAAGCAGTTATATCAAGAAAGACAAGTTCATCCGCCCCCTCTATGTCATAAAGGGCGGCAAGTTCAACTGGGTCGCCCGCATCAACGAGGTTTACAAAATTTGTTCCTTTAACGACCCTTCCCTCAGATACGTCTAGGCAAGGGATGATTCTAACAGTCTTCATTTTTCTCTTTGATTCGGTCTGTTGGGTGACATGCATGAAGTGCGGACAGAAGGTCTACTTTGTTTTCGTATAGAGATTTGCCGATGATCACGCCCCCTAGTTTTCTGTCGTTAGATTCTAGCTCTAAGAGAGCTTTTATATCATCGAGAGATCCTACGCCTCCTGAAGCAATAACTTCAAGAGAAGTTGAAGCTAGAACTTCTTTCAAGCCTTTAGTATCGGGTCCAAGTAGGGTTCCGTCACGTTCTATTTCTGTTACTATGACTGCGTCTACACCTGAATCTTCAAATTGCTTGGCCATTTCTGTAACTTGAAAGCCGGTATCGTCCTTCCAGCCTCTAGTTGCTATTCGCCCGTTTCTTCCATCGAGACCTACAGCAACGCGATGCCCTTGGCGTGTCAAGCTCTCTATAAGGTTCGGGTTCTCTACTGCGGCCGTACCTATTACGACACGTTCTACTCCGCTGCCATAGAGTGCTTTAGCGGAATCAATACTTCTTATCCCACCTCCTACCTGAATAGGGATTGGAGCCGAAGAAGCTATTTGGGAAATTATTTCCCGATTTTCTGGATTACCTGTCCGAGCAGCGTCAAGATCAACAACATGTATCCATCTGGCTCCCGCAGAAGCGAAGTGCAGTGCTTGAGATACTGGGTCCTCGTTATAAACTTTTTCAAGATCGTAGTTTCCTTGATGAAGTCGAACGCACTTCCCATTAACGATGTCTATCGCCGGATAAATGACAAAGTCCATTAAATCCCCTTACAAGAATTGACAAAATTCGCTAAAAATTTCTTACCGGCATCACTAGATTTTTCTGGGTGGAATTGTGTCGCAAAAATATTTTCCGACTGCACTGCAGCGACAACATCATTTCCATAAGTGCATGTCGCTGCGACTATCTCATTGTTTGGAGATAGATCTGCGGCATATGAGTGCACAAAGTACAGCCATTTTCCATCCAACCCTTTAAGTATCTGTGAGTCTTTCCGCACGTGTATGGCGTTCCATTGCATCTGAGGGCGCCTTACACTTTCTGGAAGGATACGGACCTCTCCTGAAAGGACGCCCAATCCTTGGTGGTTTGGCGACTCTTCCGACCCTTCAAATAGTAATTGCATCCCTATACAGATACCTAAAAATGGGCGACGGGATTCAATGGCATCCAAGGCCATCCGATCAACACCGGTGGTGCGGAGTGCTTCGACACACGTTCCAAAGTTTCCAACTCCCGGCAGCACAACACCAGCTGCTTTTTTAATCACTTCGGCTTGAGAAGTAAGGACCGCATCTGCGCCAGCTCTCTCTAAAGCTTTCTGCGCTGATCTCAAGTTCCCGATGCCATAGTCAAGCACCGCAATCGTCGGCATATCTATAGAACACCCTTGGTCGATGGTATTTGACTTCCGCGCACCCGAACAGCATCAGATAGAGCTCGTGCCATACTCTTGAATAACGACTCAATGATGTGGTGAGTGTTTTTCCCTCGCACCAAGACTTGGTGAACAGTGATGTCTGCACAGCTTACAAACGCTCGCCAGAACTCTTCCACTAATTGAGGGTCGAATGGAGGGTCGCTAAGGATCTTCTGCCCAGGGGGATCAATTTCATAATGCAGAAATGGCCTGCCAGATAGGTCTAGCGCAATTTCGACAAGTGCTTCATCAAGGGGGCAAGCAGCTGTTGCGAACCTTTGCACACCTGCCTTATCCCCAATGGCCTGCTTGAAACATTCCCCGATAGCAATCCCAACATCTTCAACTGTGTGGTGAGCGTCTATCTCAAGATCTCCATCGGCCTGAACGGTAAGATCAAAACCGCTATGCCTTCCTAATTGATCGAGCATATGATCAAAAAATGGAAGGCCTGTGGAGATATTTGTTTTCCCACTACCATCGATCGTTAAAGAGACGTTGATTTCGGTCTCTTTCGTCGTGCGTGAGTACGTTGCTGTTCTTTGTTCCATTACACCAGTATTGCTTCAAGATGCTCAAGAAACGAGTTATTTTCCTCTGTAGTTCCAATTGTCACCCTCAAGCATCCTTCGAGCCTTGGCCACGATGAACAGTTTCTCACCAAAATTGACCTTTCGAGCAGAGCTTCCCATAGGGATACACCTGAAATTTTTGCCTCATCAGTTGGTCGGAAGAGGATGAAATTCGCTCCACTTGGCCATTGCCGAACAGGAAGATCGGAGAGCTTTCTTGCCATTCTTTCTCGCTCTTCAATTAGTAGATCTATGCGTGAATGCATATCACCTATGTATTGCAAAGCTAGAGATCCAGCAATTTGTTTCATGGAATCGAGATGATATGGGAGAACTACATTTCGGACATTTTCGATAATCTCATCTGGTGCGACTACATATCCGAGCCGGATTCCTGCCATGCTCCATGTTTTCGAAAAGGTCTTTGTTACAGCTATGTGGGAACCTTCACGAATGAGGTCAATCGCTGACCAATCAGAAAATTCCCCATAAGCTTCATCGACAATAACTAGAGTCCCAAGATTTGAACATCTCTCGACAACCGATTCAACGAACTCCCTCTCTGCAACTACGCCTGTTGGGTTATTCGGTGAACACAGGAAAAGCACATCTGGCTCTTGCCGAAGTACAGCATCAACAGTTACCTCTTCTATAGTGAAATCTTCGCTGCATTCCCCAACAACCACTTCGGTTCCGGTAAGAGCCGAGATGTGAGAGTGAAGAGCATACGTAGGTTCAAACACCGATGCTTTTCTTCCAAATCCTCCGTAAGTAAGTAGTAAACTTTGGAGGACTTCATTCGACCCATTCGCTGCAAGCACCATGCTGGGATCTACATCGTGAAATTTGGCTATGTCACTATGAAGTCGACTTGCCATTCGGTCTGGGTAACGGTTCCAATTAACCTTCAATAGCTCTCGCCCTAGATCTTCTGTCAATTTGATAGGCGGTGGGATCGGACTTTCATTTGTGTTGAGTCGGATTTCGACATCAACCTGTGGGGAATGGTACCCCTCTAGCAAAGAGAGGTCGTCCCTAATTTTTGGCAAGTTCATGACTCCCCCTCCAATCTAACTCTGATGGAGTCGGCGTGTCCGCTAAGTCCTTCTGCTTCAGCAATCTCTATTACGCTTTTGCCAATCTGCTCGAGTGCCGAATCTTCAACTGAAATTATGTGTATGTCTTTGCAAAAATCAGCAACAGTTAACGCACCCGCAAAACGGGCACTCCCATGAGTCGGAAGGACATGGGATGGCCCAGCCACATAATCGCCTACTGAGGCCGGAGACATGTTTCCAAGGAACACAGCACCAGCATTTTGCAAAAGGCCCAAAAGACTTCTTGGCTCAGATATCATCAGCTGCAAATGTTCTGGGGCGACGGTGTTTGCAACTTCCATGGCTTGCTGAGGACCTTTAACTAGCACTGCATACCCGCCATTCACAAACGTTTCGGTGATCATTTCCTTGCGGCCTGAAACCGAAACCATCAACTCTAGTTCTGACAGAATCTTATCGATGACTTCCTGCTCCCAGGAAATTAGCCATGCAAGCCCATCCGGCCCATGTTCTGCTTGAACGATTAAATCAATGGCTGCATATTTAGGTGATGCGCTCTTATCGGCGATAACAACGATTTCAGAGGGGCCAGCAAAAGATGACGCTATCCCAACATCGCCAGCTACTTGTCTTTGCGCTGTCGCCACATAAAGATTTCCTGGGCCGACTATGACATCTACAGCTGGGATCGTTTCAGTCCCATAAGCCATCGCTGCTATGGCCTGAGCCCCACCAACCGCATAAACAGCCGTTACTCCTGCAATCTTTGCAGCTGCCAACGTTGCTTGGTTAACTGAACCAGATGCATCTGGCGGAACACAAACTATGACCTCCTTAACTCCAGCCACTTTTGCCGGAATAGCTGTCATCAGAAGCGTTGAAGGGTACGCTGCCCTTCCACCAGGAACATAGCAACCTGCCCGCATAACCGGCTGATGCTTAGTTTCGATAGCAATCTCTCCATCATTCGTTACCTCAGCTTCCAAGACCTGAGTTTCATGAAAATTCTGAATCCGATTCGCTGCATCCTCTAACGCTTCTCTTAGTTCAGCCGAAATGGAATTTAACGCTAACGCCAATTCAGAATCGGGAACTGCTAGATATTTAGGCATCCGCCCATCGAACTTCTCTGCGTAATGACTAAGGGCACTATCCCCGCCCTCTCTTACGGTTGAAATAATCTCAGCGACTAACTCTCCTGGAGCAACTCCTTCTAAATTAGGTCGTGGTAGCGATGCAGTGACCTCTTCATCGGCAACTCTGGTAAGGTCGAGTTTATTTAACATACCGTCTACGGTATACGCGGGAAAGGCTACTTGGGGAGCATTTTCCTCTAGGAGCAAGATTATGGAAAACAACGATGACAAACGCGAACAAGGTATAGCTGAAATATCCTCCGCAGGTTTTCAAATTGATGACCTAATCTCCCGAATCGTGACTGTTGCCAAAGAGATGGAAGCTTCAGCATTTGAAAGTTGCGCACATGAACTATTTGAAGTTGAACGTGCACTAATTTCAGCAAATCGAAGACTACGAAGAGCCGCCGCTGATCTTAAAAAGTAAATGCGCTAGGGCAAAAATAATTCAAGGTACATTCATCGCAGTTTGGCTTTCGTGCAAAACAAACTCGTCTTCCATGTAAAATCACCCGCAAACTAAACTCTCCTCGCTCTTGCGCTGGAAGCATTGGGTTTAATGCCAACTCGATCTTTACGGGATCATTCTCCTCTGTAATAGCCAACCGTCGCGATAATCGGCCCACATGGGTATCAACAGGAAGTCCAGGAAGCCCAAGAGCAACACTGCGTACAACATTTGCAGTTTTCCTGCCGACACCAGGAAGAGAGACTAGGTCACCCATAGATTCAGGTACTTTACTATCAAATTCTTCTACCAGTCGTTGGGCCATTCCGACAAGATTTTTCGCTTTCCCCCTAAAAAGGCCGATGCTATTTATATACGTTTCAACTTCCTCTACATTCGCAACCGATAACTCCTCTGGGCTAGAGAAGCGCTTAAATAGATCCGGCGTTGCTTTATTGACAGATACATCTGTGGCTTGAGCGGAGAGAATCGTCGCAGCAAGGAGCTGAAATGCATTCTTATATTCCAGTTCGCATTCAGCGTCTGGATATTCTGCCTTTAATTCTTCATGAGTTCGTAAACAACGACCCTTAGGAGTTCTTGGTCTTGCCATAATTTCAACATACAACAGCTCATGCCCGATAGTTTGGAGATATGGCAATTGTTATCTCTTCCACTGCTCCAAGAGGCTACGTACTCTCAATCACAGTTACAGACGGACATGACCGTTCAGCTTTGAACCAAGATGTAAGTGAACTATTAAGTAGTTCTAGATGCTCTGAGTTTCAGAAGGGAGATGAAATCCAACTTTGGATTGAGGATTCGGATAGCGAGGATTCTAACCGAATCGCCTCAACTGGGTTTACTCCGTATCGTGACTTAGTTCAGCTGCGGTGTCCTTTACCAGTTCAGGAGTCAGCGCTTCAAACTAGAATCTTTGAACCTGGCGTTGATGATGACGCCTTTCTCTCGGTCAACCGTAGAGCATTTGCTTGGCACCCAGAGCAAGGGGACTTGAATAAATCTAGTTTCGCAGAACTGAAAAATGAAGAATGGTTTGATCCAGAAGGTTTTCTCCTTTACGAGCTTGATGGCCGACTAGCTGGCTTCTGCTGGACAAAGATCCACAAGGATCACAAGGCCCCACTCGGTGAAATTTACGCTATTGCAATTGATCCGGACTATCACGGAACAGGGCTCGGGAAACCAATGACTGAGGCCGGCCTGAACTATCTTCACTCGAAAGGCCTTTCAACTGGAATGCTTTACGTCGAGTCCGACAACATTCCTGCAGTTCGAACATATGAAAAAATAGGATTTACACATTTTCTCACTAATCGTGCTTTCCGATACCGTATATAAAGCTCACAAGCGAAGGTATCGTTCAAACCTATATGGCAGGTAAAGATAAAGACATGAATATGAATATGAACGAAGATAACCTCCCTGAAGGTAACGAGAAATATGAGGCAGTTCAAGAAATGTTCGACCGCATTGCTCCTCGATACGATTTCGTCAACAGGCTTATGACTTTTCGACTTGATGTTCGGTGGCGGAAAAAAACAGTAGAAGCACTTGAGCTGCCTCCTCAATCTAGAGTGGCCGACCTCGCATGTGGGACAGGTGATTTCTGCGTTGAGTTGGAGAAAGCTGGGATGCTTCCGATTGGATTTGATTATTCTTTCGGAATGCTTAGCGCTTCGCCATCCTTTTCAATACTTTCTCAAGCAGATGTCCTCCGATTACCTGTCCGAGAGAATTCCATTGACGGAGTGACATGCGGCTTTGCTCTTCGAAACTTGACTGAACTTCCGGCCTTCTTCGAAGAAGTAAGCAGAGTGCTCAAGTCAGGTGGGAGATTTGGCTTTCTTGATGTTGCAGAACCTGAAAATCGTTTTTTGAATTGGGGACACCATCTCTATTTCGATCGTATCGTCCCTAAAGTTGGAGCTTTGTTTTCGGATAAGTCAGCCTATTCGTATCTACCAAGATCATTCTCTTACCTACCTCCGTATCAAAAGATAATTAGCATGATCGAGCAAGCTGGATTTATTGGAGTAGAACGGAAACTCTTTACTCCGGGATCAACCCAATTATTTACCGGAGAAAAAATCTAGGTAGCCTCTGTGAAATCCGAACTGCACCATATTGCGCTAAACGTAACTGACTTACAGAATGCTGTGAAGTTCTATTCGAAGTACTTTGGATTTGAAGAAATTCCTAAACCGGATCCTACGACGGGGGCGTGGCTTCAAGCGTCTGATGGAAGGCAAATCCACCTTAGAGAGGGAGAAGTCCCTAAAGATAGCGGTCAACATATAGCCCTACTCGTTGAAGATATTTATAAAGCTTGCGAAACGCTTATTGAAGACGGAATAACTGTAACGTCCCCGTCTCCAATCGGCTCCTCCTTGCAGTGCTTTCTTCACGACCCTGCTGGAAACCGTCTTGAGATCCATCAAGCTAATTGAATCAAAGGCCAGCGATTAAACCTATCGAAAGCAGAAGACCAGATAGCATATGCAATTTTGCCGTATTCTCGAGAATCTTAATCAACTCTGTTGAAGTTGTCCTTGTATACACATCGAAAATTAATTTCAGACTTAAAGGAAGAGCTGCAAGAACGATTAACACTAAAAGCGCGTACAGAAAAGCTACTAATAGACACGTGCCCACTGCCCCCAGAAGCATGAGGGTATAAAGCATTTGGGTTTTTGATTTCCCAAGCCGAACAGCGAGTGTCTGCTTACCAGTCTTTGAGTCAGTTTCGATATCGCGAAAGTTGTTCACTACTAAAAGCGCCGAAGCTAAAAGGCCGACAGGAACACTGCAAACAATCGATGACATTTCGATCGTTTCTACTTGAACAAAAGCGGATCCAACTGTTGCGACTAACCCGAAGAAAACAAAAACAGAAATCTCTCCATAGCCGGAGTACCCATATGGTTTCGAGCCCCCCGTGTAAAACCAAGCGGCGAGAATAGCTACGATTCCGATGGCAATCAGCCACAGACTTGTTATGACAGCAAGAATAAGTCCAGATATAGCGGCTATCAGAAATGATATCACGGCTGCTAGTTTGACCTTAGCGGGTTCAACTAGTTCAGAACCTACAAGTCTTCTTGGACCTAGCCTGTCTTGATCAGTCCCCCGAATACCATCGGAGTAATCATTCGCATAGTTAACACCGATTTGAAGAGCTATAGACACTACGAGAGCTAGCAGAAATCTCAATAGGTTAAAATCCGTTTCAACTGATGAAGTCCCTACGAGAACTGGAACAATTGCAGCCGGAATAGTTTTCGGGCGCGCACCTTCAACCCACACACCGGCTTTCTTTATTAGCTTCATCAAGATCCTTAGGAAGCAGATCCCCCAAGAATGGCTTTTACTTCAAGGAACTCTTCAAGGCCGTGCGTTCCCCACTCTCTTCCATTTCCAGACTGCTTGTATCCGCCGAATGGAGCATTAAAGTCAGGGCCTGCACCATTAACATGCATATTTCCAGTTCGGATTTGACGGGCTATCTCTACAGCTCGGTCATGGCTTCCTGAAATATATCCAGCAAGCCCATATACCGTATCATTTGCAATAGAGACTGCTTCTTGATCGTCTTCGTAGCCAATCATAGAAAGGACAGGACCGAAGATCTCTTCTTGAGCTATTTGCATATCATTGGTGACATTTGCGAATAAAGTCGGCCTAACGTAAAAGCCCTTCTCCAGCCCCTCTGGCCTTCCTGTACCTCCACAGACTAGTTCTGCTCCTTCATCAATACCAGCTTGGATAAGCGCTTGAATTTTGTTCCATTGGACTTCTGAAACAACGGGGCCAATGGTAGTCCCGTCGCTAGTAGGGTCCCCGACCGATACCGCCTCCATCGATGCTTTAGCGATTGCTTTAGCTTCTTCCATTTTTGAATTAGGGACAAGCATTCTTGTCCCCGCATTACAAGACTGTCCAGAGTTCATGCACATTCCGAAAGCATCTCTGCCAACAGCTTCTTCAAGATTCGCATCATCAAGAATAATATTCGCTGATTTACCTCCCAGTTCCTGCGCGACTCGCTTCACCGTCGGAGCGGCGTTCTTTGCGACCTCGATTCCCGCTCTGGTCGATCCAGTAAATGACATCATGTCTATCCCAGGGTGGGATGACATATATGATCCAACTGTCGGACCGTCACCATTCACTAGGTTGAAAACACCTGCAGGAACACCGGCTTCGTGCATTATTTCTGCGAAAATAATGGCGTTTAGGGGTGCAACTTCAGATGGTTTTAGCACCATAGTGCAGCCAGCTGCTAAAGCAGGAGCGACTTTACAGGCTATTTGGTTGATCGGCCAGTTCCATGGGGTGATCATCCCTACAACGCCTATTGGTTCCTTAACGATAAGATTCTTTCCCTGTTCTTCTTCAAATTGAAAATTAGCTAAGACCGCTGCCGTTGTTGCAAAGTGAAATAGTCCAGTTCCAGCCTGAGCAGCCTTTGCTAAACCATTTGGGGCGCCCATTTCTGAAGTAATTGCTGCCGCAAGGTCTTCCGACCGCGCTCCAATAATTTCGGTAATTTTGTTAAGTAAGTCCATTCGTTCTTCAACTGAAGTTTGTGAGAATGAATGGAATGCTTCCTGAGCGGCAGCGACGGCTGCGTCTACATCACCATGATTACCTAGACTGACCGTCCCTACAGCCTCTTCGGTAGCGGGATTTATCACCTCGATAGTTTCTGCTCCTTGAGGTTCCACCCACTCGCCGTTTATATAGAATTTTTCATTGTTGCTCATCTGAACTCCCTTGGTCTTCTCCGGAAAGACTACACCCCGTCTGCAATCTCTCAAAAATTGAAGCACGGATGCGCTTTTTTTTGTTCTGCTATGAGCAAATTAAGATGAAGAAAGGTACAGACACGATAAAAGGGCAAGAGCTCTAGTACCGACTCTGGCAAGAAGAGAGTTTCTTTACGCAGCTTTTTCTAATATATGCACACCGCACGCCGAACCCAGTCCAATGACGTGCGCTAGTCCGACTTTTGCTCCCTCGATTTGTCGATCGCCTGCTTCCCCTCGAAGGTGCATCACAATTTCATGAATATTTGCTATTCCGGTGGCTGCAATCGGATGCCCCTTTGACTGAAGCCCACCAGAAACATTGACTGGCTTAGTACCGTCACGCCAGGGAGCTCCGGACTCGAAGAAGTCAACTGCACCACCCTGCTCACAGAGCATTAGGTTGTCGTAATGAACTAGCTCAGCGGTAGCAAAACAATCATGGAGCTCGACTAGATCTAAATCTTCTGGGCCGATACCTGCTTGTTCGTATGCCTGTGTCGCTGCGTTGCGAGTAAGGGTATTGACATCTGGAAGGATTTGACATCCTTCTTCCCAGGGGTCTGAAGTTAAAACAGATGCTGAAATTTTCACAGCTCTTTTCCTCACAGAACTAGGCAATGACTTCAGCTTTGAATCATTGACTACAATCATTGCTGCGGCACCATCGCAATTCCCTGAACACATTGGCCGTGTATTTGGATAGGCAATCATTACATCGTTCATGATTTCGTCTAACGTGAACTTTTTTTGATATGCAGCGAGAGGATTCAGAGTTGAATGAGCATGATTTTTTTCGGATATTTTTGCAAACAGCTCGAAGCTAGTTCCTCCATACTTATGGCCGTATTCCATTCCAACTTGGGCAAAAACACCGGGCATGATGTTGGTCCCTATTCGACCTTCTGTTGAACCAATTGCTCCAAAGCGACCACTTGGTTCCCAAGTTTCCGATTTTGGTTTTGGACCCTTCTGCCCAAGAAGGCCAGCACCAGCAAGCTTTTCGACTCCTACCGCCATACCGACGTCAGTCTCTCCAGCCTTTACAGCCATGATCGCTACGCGAAGGGCTGTTGCTCCTGTAGCGCACGCATTGGAAACATTAAAAACGGGAATACCTGTCTGGCCAATTTGTTTCTGCAACTGTTGACCGATCCCTGCTCCTGCATTCATCAGGTTACCGACACCGATAACCCCTATATCAGACATTGTCATTTCTGCATCACGCAGAGCGGCAACACTAGTTGCAGAAGCTAGATCAATTACATCCTTGTCTGGATGTTTACCAAATTTTGTCATGTTGGAACCAATTATCCAAATATCTTCCGATCCCATTATTTGCTCCTTTTCTTAGTTATTGCGTTGGGGTAAAACCGAACGCTATCGCTTCAGTTCCTTCACTATCTGCGCCCATGGAGTATGTGGTCAATTCTACTCCCATCCCAAGGTGAACCTTTTCTGGAGTCGGATCTACGCCGACAAGAGTGCACCGGACTGGAGTTCCTTCACAATCAACCACCGCTGAAACATAAGGTATGGGCCCCATCTCAACAATAGTGAAACTAGTCACTACTCCCTTTGTGGCGACTTTTACTTGTTTAAAATCTTCTCCGAAGCAGTGAGCGCACGCGTTTCTTCGATCAAAGTATCTTGCTTGGCATTGCTTACATTCGTTGGCAACGAGGTATGGTTCCTCTCCTAGAACAAGGTAGTCGACGAAGGGGATTTGCTTTAAGGATTCCGCTTTGTCTGATTCAGTCATTAAATCTCCATACCTTCTTTTCTGATCTTAGCGCGTTTTCGGGCCCTGCAATCAGGAAGACCAACGGCCACGATGTAGCACTTCATGGAATTCTCTTTTTGGGCGATCTAATGACTTGCTCCTCCTCTGCTCAGCACTTGCATAGCCTAAGGCGATAGCGCCAATAGATTTGAATTCCTCCGGGATACCAAACTTGACTTTAACATTCTCCTCATGATCGAAAAGCCCAAAGAATAGAGCGCCTAACCCTCTGGCTTCGGCGCCCATCAAAATTGTCATGGCAGCCATTCCCCCATCAACCCACCAATACGGGGTTTGCCATGCAGACGCGTCCTTACCAAGTCCGCTTTTGTTCTTGTCGTCTTCCGAATATCGCTCTAGATATCTTTCAGGGTCAACCCATATCAATATTAGGGCTGGGGCGTTGAATAGATTTGGCCAAGGAAAATCGTCTCGGTTCTTGTTGTTAAAGGTAGTTTCCCAATAGTCATCGACGTGACTATTCTCTAGTATTAAGAACTCAATCCCATGAGTGTTTCCTGCTCGAGGAGCTAATCGAGCTAATCCCACCAATGCATCAATAAGCTCAGCGCTGACCTTATCGCGGGTGAAACTGCGAGTCATTCTTCGCCCTCTCACAAGCTGGGTGAAGTTCGCAAAGTCTGTGTTCTTACTATCGGCCAAGTTTCTCTAGACGCTCAGCCATCGCCCATGCAAGTGCGATCAATGTGTCGCCGTTCTCTACTTGAACTGCTTTAAACAGGTCTTGAACGTCTTTACTGACTTTGTCTTCTTTAGCGCTTTCATAGTCGAAGATTCTAGGAGTGGATCCATCACCTAAAGCAACAAAGGTCCTATCGTCATAGGCAAGCGAAGAAACACCTAGTCGCTTAGCGAATCTTGTACCCCACGCCCTTTCCTCTCCGGAAACCTTATGTCCATACTTTGGGAGCTCTTGTTCGAGGTCACGAAATACTTCGAAAGCGCCGGGATTGATGAGTTGAGTTCCAAAGACAACGTCTTCATCTGGAAATGCCATTAACGCCCTGTGATAGACCTCTGACATTAGAGAACGCAGGATTGTAGCCCTCTTGTTGTTTCGTTCTACGGAGGCCAGCCCCATAACAACAGCAGGGGTGCCACCTATTCGCTCTAGCGTATAGAAAACGTAACCTCGCAGTTTGTCATTTTCGCGGGCTGTTGTGAGCAGAACCCATTCTTCAGCCTGCTTTGACAGAAGACCCATTGAAAAAGCGCACGGAGAATCGGCGGCTACCGCCTCCAGTTCACCCAACTCAGCATCTGTTACTGCTGTACAGTCCTTTGTTTCTATTTCGAATGCCATATTTCTCCGCAAGGGCACTACCTGTCGACCTCTATTTACTATTTCAGCCTGATTTGGGTTTTTATGCAACTTGAGAACTACTGAATTGAGTCAGCTCCGAGCAGAACACGTATCTCGCCCAGTAAACCCGAGTGCGGCTCGACTCGAAATTCAGACCCTAACCAGATTTTTTTTTCGCCGAGGTGGAGATAAACATCGCAGTCGCCATCGTGGTCTTTGAGAATCCCAGATAGTTGATCAAGATGCTTTCCGGTTACCCCTGTCGAGGGAACTCGGATTTCTAGGGATGTCAAAGCTGCGTTTGAATCTGTCTGAAGTTGACCTATGTCTAGGCAAATTAGTTTTACGTTGTCGTCTCGCTTATCAATACGTCCAGTTATTAACACTGGTTGATCTTCAACAACTTTATGGCCGATCTCAGCCATAACTTTTGTAAATACTATAACCTCCACTGTCCCTTCAAGGTCTTCAAGAGTGAAGCTCGCCATGAGGTCCCCTCGTCGAGTCCATTTCTTTTGGAGGTCAGTTACCACACCTCCTGCTACGACAACTTTTCCTTCTTCTGCATTTTCCCCTGACGATGTGGTGAAATTACATTTTCGTCTTAAGACTTGTTCGTACCCACCAAGCGGATGGTCAGAAATATACCTGCCTAGCATTTCTTTCTCGTATGCGAGGCG
>CABZWT010000007.1:0-39864 GCA_902529525.1 Actinomycetota bacterium | reverse complement strand
TAGAGAAGCTTCTTTCTTCCCCTCAATCAAGAGAAGCTTATTTGGAAGTGATTGAGAGTGCAGATGCGTTTATATGTGTTTCAGATTTTCTGAAGGAAAAATTGATTGACATTTACGGTTCACGAATATCACAGATGATTAAAATCGTTCCTAATGTGGTTGACTTCAACTCATTTAATTTTATCCATAGAGAAAAATACGAGTCACTGTCTTGGTTATATGTTGGAAGTTTTTTTCGACATAAGGGAATAATTAAACTTCTAAAGACTTTTGCTAGTTACAAAAAACATGTGGCCCCGTCGGCAACACTAACTCTGATTGGGACTGGACCACTTCTGCCATGGGTTGAAAGATTTTGTAAGCGAAAAGGGATCAGAGAAAGCGTTTTTCTTACTGGCGCTCAACCGCACAGTTTGCTTAAGAATTATTTCGCTAAATCTGACTTGTTGGTGCATTTAAGCGACCAGGAAACGTTTGGAATTGTATCTCTTGAAGCGATAGCCAGTGGTGTTCCTGTTGTTTCCTTTAACAATGGTGGAACAGACTTTACTTGGAAAAATATTTCCGATCTATGCGGGCGACTTATAGATAAAAACTCAAATGAGCAACATATTATCGAAACAATAATTGATCTCTCAGAACATTCTGAAGCTCTTGACCTCTTTGAAGCAAGATCTAGGCTCGAGGAAAGATTTTCTCCTGATGTGGTCAGTAATCAACTGATTTCTATTTATAAAAGGGCTATGGCATGAGCAGAATAGCTGTAGTTTCGTATCCGATTCGAGCAAGAGAGTGCATCGATTATTTGCAATCCAGCAGCCATGAAGGTTCAAGTATTATTTTATGTCCGTATAGAAGTATCTTCTCTAGGGTAGATCTTCATAGCGAGCAGGTAATTCTTCCCTACCGTAATCGGCTATCTTTTTTCCGGTCGAGAAGGCATGTTTCTGCAGCACTAAAGAGCCAATTGAAATATTTCCTTGGGTCGGGGTCGTTTGGGATAGGCGTAAAGAAAGCTTTAAATTTTCTGATTTCGCACTTAGCTAGTCTTTCTTATGGGAACGAGCCGAAGGATGCTTCTGATAAAGGGCTGAAAAATCAGCCGAAGTATAATGAACCTTTGTTTCGTTTTCTAAATACTTTCCATCAGGAAGATCCGATAGAAGAAATAATAGTTTTTGATATTTGTGATCTTCCAACTGCTCTAGAATTTTCAGAACCAAAGGGTATTAGAACTTTGATCAGGTAAATGATTCTCTTTTATATAAGAAGTAACTTGTGAGCTACTAGACTTATCTTCGTGCAAATACGTATTTCAGACACAGCGGATGTTGGGGAAAGAGTTTCAATCGGAACTAGAACTTCTATTTGGCATTTAGCTCAAGTAAGAGAGGACGCTGTAATTGGGAACGATTGCAATATAGGACGAGGGGTATACATTGGCCCTTCTGTAAAAATTGGTAATAACGTAAAGATCCAAAACCATGCTCTTATATACGACCCATCAGAAATTGAAGATGGAGCGTTTATAGGCCCCGCGGCTATATTAACAAATGATATTTATCCCAGATCAGTTGACATGGAAGGAAATGTTAAAGGTCCAGAAGGTTGGCAGGCTTCTCCGGTCAAGGTTGGAAAAGGTGCTTCGATTGGTGCAAGAGCAGTCGTTTTAGCTGGTACCAAGATAGGAGCGTGGGCTCTGATTGGGGCTGGATCTGTAGTTATTCGCAGTGTCCCAGCCTTTGCACTAGTTGTCGGAAACCCAGCCAGGCAAATTGGTTGGGTTGGGAGAGCGGGTGTGAAACTGACCAAAGAGAGTGGTGTTTGGGTGTGTCCTTCGTCTGGAGAGAAGTACATCGAAAATGCTGGAGAACTAACCCCGACCGAATCTTAATTTTTTAAAGAATCTTTGAATTGGGTTTCTTGACCCTATTTCGACAGGCAATCGATGATTTTCTTAGCAGTCTTGCCATCTCCAAATGGAGTTGGTTGCTCGATTGTAGGGATAGGTCTTTGAGATATTTCTTGAAGGGCAGAGAGATCGTCGACGATGACGTTCCATCCATCTACTAGTGTCTCTTCCCATTCCGTTTCGGTTCGAATAGTTGAGCACGGGACTTTAAGAAGAAACGCCTCTTTTTGAAGCCCTCCAGAGTCTGTAATAATCGATTTCGAAGCAAGTGCGACAGCAATTAGCTCCCGATGAGATAGGGGTGGAATGATAATTAGTGAACCCCTTGAAAGGTCAATATTAAATGTCTTGCAATGATTTACAAGACGAGGATGAGCAGGGAGAACTACTGGTATATTGAATGAGCTTAGAGCATCAATTATCGAATTTAATCTCGAAGAGTCACTTGTATTCTCTGCCCTGTGGATTGTAGCGAGAACAAATTCCTCATTTGTTTCACATAGGTTTTCTATATCGACTGGTGATGATTTAAGAGTTTCCTGAACAAACTTCAATGAGTCAACCATTATGTCTCCAACCAAATGAGATCGAACTTTTAACCCTTCAAGAACTAAATTATTCAGCGCTGTTTCAGTTGGTGCAAGAAGAAGATCGGCACAATGGTCAGTGACTATTCGGTTGTGTTCTTCCGGCATTCTCCGGTTACCTGATCTAAGTCCAGCTTCGACATGAGCTAAAGGAACATCAATTTTTACAGAAACTATTGCCGCAGCCAAAGTAGAGTTGGTATCTCCGTAAACAACGACCCAATCAGGGTTCTCCTTTAGTATGCATTTTTCGATACCTTCAAGCATTCGAGCTGTTTGAAAAGCATGAGATCCCGACCCGACGTTTAGATTCAGATCTGGTTTTGGTATTCCAAGTTCTCTAAAGAAAACATCAGACATATTGTCGTCATAATGTTGGCCAGTATGAACAATAAGATGATTAATATCATGGTCGCTTGCAGCTTTATGGAGTGGCGCAAGCTTGATAAATTGAGGCCTTGCACCTACAACGCTTATGACCTTCATCGCATCAACCAACTCCTAAGGTTACAATTTTAATTGGAGACAATTTTAATGTATCCACTATTCGTCGCCCATCGTAAAGAATTTCAGCTCCTGGAAGGTCGGACGATGTCAGCTCTCGGTACATTTCATGATCGGTCTGAACTATAGCTGCGTCACAACGAGTCCCTAGTTCAAAGCTAGTTAGCCCTAAACTCGAAAGCTCTTCATCACTATAAAGGGGATCGTGAACGACGGCAGTTCCTCCTAAACGTTCAATTTCTTCAACTAATACAAATACGCCTGAGAATGCCGTTTCTTTAACTCCGTTTCGATACGCAGCACCAAGAACCACGATCTTTTTCCCACTTAATACGTTTTCCTTTGACCCAAAGAGTCTTCGCACAGCTAGCTTCGGCATTGATTCATTAGCTGCGATAGAGGAAGCAGGTATGGTCGCATGACTATCCGTAGATAGATAGAATTTTGGGTAGACGGGAATGCAGTGACCTCCAACCGCAATTCCAGGGTTATGAACATGGCTAAATGGCTGACTATTTGATGCTTCGATTATGGGACCAATATCAATTCCTAAATATTCAGCGTGAAGCGCAAATTCGTTTGCAAGGCCAATATTGACGTTTCGATATGTTGTTTCTACTAATTTCGCCATTTCAGCTGCCTCACTAGTTCCAAGATTCCAGACCCCATTCTGTTTAGCAAGGTCATCTCTTTGGTCGAAATCAAGGATTTTCTCATAGAAACTTTCAGCTCTTTTAGCGGATTCAGGGTCGGTGCCTCCAACTAGTTTTGGGTATTTTCGCAGATCAGAGAAAATCCTTCCGCTGAATACGCGCTCTGGGCTATGGCAAAGAAAAAAGTCAGAACCGCATTTCATCCCAGACTCCAATTCAAGCAATGGTAAAAAACGGTCTCTGGTTGTCCCGATAGGTAATGTAGTTTCGTAGCTCACTAGGCATCCGGATTTTATTCCTTTACCTATTTCTTTGGTCGCAGAATCAATAGCTGAAAAGTCAGGATTTGCTTCGGCATCTACGATCACAGGAACAACCACAAGAACGTAGCTAGATTTGCTGACAGCTTCGGATGTATTTGTTGTAGCTTCCAGCATTCCAGTATTGACCACATCGCTAAGTTTGTCGGCTAATTGTGCTTCACCTGGGAAGGGTTCTTGCCCATTATTAACAAGATCAACAACAGAAGGGTTAATATCTACGCCAATGACGTGCTCACCTTTTGAAGCTATTTGGACAGCTAAAGGTAGTCCGATTTTTCCTAAGGCAACCACGCAAGTTGTCATGATTCCTCAAGATTGTAAGTAGTTCCTGTTTGTGCAGAAGATAGAACAGCTTCTGCAGCAATTACGGCGGCTAAGCCTTCACGCATAGAAACTATTTCACCTTCATCACTATTTACAGCGTCACGAAACCCCTCAAATTCTGTTCTTAAGGGTTCGGGTTTGGCAATAGCATAACGAATCATATCTCCTTCTTGGACGCCACGGAATTGTGAAATTCCTTCCCATGGAGAAGGGGCATTACTATTTCGATAAAAGGTCAGGTCTGCAAGAAGAGTATCTGCAATGAAGCATCCATTCTCTCCAGTAGCCACAATCACCCTTTCCTTCATAGGGGACAGCCAATTAACTAAATGATTCGTGACTATTCCATTACTTAGTTGAGCCGTAATCGCAACTAAGTCTTCATGCTCTCTTCCTGCCTTGAAAGCAGTGTGAGCTGATATTTTTCTGTACTTTGATCCACCAACCCAAGCTGTCAGGTCAAGGTCGTGGGTTGCTAAGTCCATTACCACTCCGACATCCTGAATTCGTTCCGGAAAAGGCCCGATACGCCTCGTAATTATTTGGTATAGCTCACCAAGTTCACCTTCTTCGATTCGTTTTCGCATATTTCTAATGGCAGGATTGAATCTTTCAATATGGCCTACTGCGCCAATTAGACCAGCTTTTTCAAAAGCGTCGGTTAATCTTTGAGCTGATTCGAAATTTATTGCTAGAGGTTTTTCAACAAGCGTATGGATACCAGCCTCACATAACTTGAGTGCGACTGTTTCATGTTCAGTTGTTGGGCATGCTACTACAGCAAGATCGATACCTTCTTCGATGAGCTTATCGACGGAGTCATAAACGAGATCGTTGTCGATTAACCCTGAAGGGTCTCCCATAGGGTCGGCAATGCCAACAAAATTTATGCCCTCTGTGGAGGAGATGACTCGGGCGTGGTTGCGCCCCATTTTCCCCATCCCTATAAGACCCGCTCTCAAGACCATTTATTTATTACCTCAATAACCATCTCAATTTCTTCATCTTTTAGAAATGGGTGTACTGGGATTGATAGTACTTCTTTTGCGGCGATATTTGTGTGTGGAAGATCCAGAGTGAGGTCAAATGATGGGAGTTTATGGACTGGGGTCGGATAGTAGACACCATTCCCAATTCCTTTTTCTGAAAGATAGGACGATAGCGAATCACGGTTTTGGGACTTGATTGTGTATTGGTGATAAGAGTGAACAACGTTCTCTCCTACAAATGGCGTTGCTACGTTTAATAAGTTCTCATCGTAGATTTTTGCAATCTCTCGCCTTCGCTTAGTTCTCTCATCAAGAGAATCTAACTGGACCCTACCTATAGCGGCATTTATATCTGTCATCCGGTTATTGAAGCCAATAATTTCATTTTCGTATTTTCTTTCCATTCCTTGATTTCGCAAGAGCTTAGCCTTTCTTGCAATATCTGGATCAGAGGTAACGATCATTCCTCCTTCGCCACTTGTCATATTTTTTGTTGGATAAAAGGAGAAAGCAGATGTGCCAAAAGTCCCCACGGGAGAGTTTTGATATTCTGCCAGGTGAGCTTGAGCAGCATCTTCAAATAATAAAAGACTATGTTTTTGGGCAATCTTTGAAATCAGATCCATTTTTGCTGGGTGACCGTACAAGTGAACTGGCATAATCCCAGCTGTTTTTGTTGTAATAGCAGAACTCACGGCGTCAACGTCCATGGTAAATGTTTTCAAATCAATATCTACAAACACTGGAGTAGCTCCACATAGGCTTACAGCATTTGCTGTTGCTGCAAAAGTGAACGAAGGAACAATCACTTCATCACCAGATCTAATCCCTGCTGCCAATAGTCCCAGATGCAAAGCTGAGGTTCCTGAATTGACAGCAATGCAATGGTGACTGCCAACAGTTTCTGAAAATTCATTTTCAAATGCCGCTACCTCTGGCCCTTGAGCAAGCATTCCACTTTCAAGCACACGAAGAACTGCAGCTTTTTCAGCTTCACCAATAAAGGGTTTTGATAGGGCTACCACCTAAATAAATGTACAGGTCAGATAAGAAAGTAGCGTCGATACGGAGAATTTCTGAAGACTTTAAGTATCCAAATTTAACAAATTTTTTGAGTATTAAGATTTGCTATTCTCATAGCTTCAAGTGCAGTAATTATCTGTTTCGGTTAGTGGTCTTTTGTGCTTTTCTATCTTGTATCGAAGGCCACGCTACCTTAGAAGGGGTCATTCTTCTTTTATAATTCATCAAGGATGATACTGAACTGAACGGAGGAAACCTGTGCGTATTACTCACCCATCGACGGGGGATGTCATTGCTGGGATTTCTGTGGCTCTTTTAGCTCTGCCGCAGGGGCTTGCGTACGCAGAGTTAGCTGGGGTTCCTGCTCAATATGGATTATACGCTGCCGCATTACCGTGTCTTCTAGCGGCTTTCTTCGCTTCTTCTCCTTATTTACAAACAGGTCCTGTTGCAGTTACAGCTCTTCTAACTTTCGGTGCCTTACAAGGAATAGCTGAGCCTCAGAGTGTAGAGTACATCGAGCTTGCTGCTTTGTTAGCCCTCTTTGTAGGAGTTATAAGGCTAGGGTTTGGGATTCTGCAGCTTGGGAAGTTAGCTAATTTGTTGAGTGATGCTCTGATTCTGGGCTTTACTTCCGGGGCTGCAATTCTTATTGTGTTTTCACAACTTCCGAAAGCCCTTGGAGTCGAAACATCGAACGGAGGTGTGATTAAAAATGGTCTTAATGCTCTTACTCACCCTACGCACTGGCATGGTATAGCAATTCTCTTTTCCATCGGAACTATCCTGCTCATGTTTGGAGGTAGAAGACTTCACAGGCTTTTTCCAGGTGTCCTTATTTCCGTAGTAGCAGGGATTCTAATTAGTTGGGCTACAAGTTACTCTGGATCTGTTGTAGGGGAACTTGATAGTGGTTTCATCTCCTTTGATTTTTCATTCACGTGGTCGTCAACTTCTCAACTCATAATCCCAGCCTTTGTTATTGCTATTGTCGGCTTTGTAGAACCTGCATCGATAGCACGAACTTTCGAGATGGAAGGAAAAACGAGTTGGAACTCTGACAAAGAAATGATAAGCCAAGGTGTCGCAAATATTGCTTCCGCTATCTCTCAAGCATTCCCAGTTGGGGGTTCCTTTGGTCGAAGCTCCTTGAATCATTTTGCTGGGGCGACATCAACATGGTCTGGAGCTATAACAGGTGGTTTTGTGCTTCTAGCACTTCCATTTACTTTTCTTTTGGAATATCTCCCCAGCTCAATTCTTGGTGCGACAGTCATTGGAGCAGTGGTCCGGTTAATTAGGCCAAAAGCCTTTTTTGACTTAATTCGAAATAGTTATGGAGATGCTGCTGTGGGATTCGGTACTTTGATAGCGACACTAATCACTTCACCACGAATTGAAAGAGGAATCCTGATCGGCCTTCTTCTTAGCATTCTGAATTTCTATTTTAAAAGATCCAACACAGATCATAAATTAAAAAGTTGAGCCAGTAGTTTCCCACTGGCTCAACTCTTTTGTGGTCGGGACCGGCGTCGATCCGGTGACCTACCGCTTTTCAGGCGGCCGCTCTGCCAACTGAGCTACCCGACCCCACACAGCATCCTTCTCGAGTAGAGAAGGAAAGTGTGGCGGTCCCGACGGGATTTGAACCCGCGACCTCCGCCTTGACAGGGCGGCGTGCACTCCAAACTGCACCACGGGACCTGATTCACAGCATCTAGGATACTGTTCGCTTCTTTTCAGTTGCGATTGGTTCATAGGAACCAAGAGGTCACTCTACGCTATTGTGCGGCATTCACCAATTAACAGTTGGTAATTACCGTATTTTTTTGTACCCCGTACGGGATTTGAACCCGTGTTACCGGCGTGAAAGGCCGGCGTCCTAGGCCGCTGGACGAACGGGGCAGGGCACCCACAAGGGGGTTCCGTCACGATAGCAGGATTGTGGGGTATAGCGCATAAATAAAGATGGAAGATTATGAATTGGTAAGAAATTTAGTGATTGATCGAATCGACAATAGTTGAGAGGGTTTGTCCTAAGAGGTGAAAAACCAGCCATAAGTTGTGATCAGGGTGACTCTCGCTGATTTCGGATGAACTTTCGGCATTCTCGTCGTCTATCTTTAGGCGTGTTCCCAGAACTAACCGGAGAATATTGATGCCTTGCATTATCTCGATGAGTGTGCTCTCGGAAACTTCTGCGTTGTTTGAGATTTCCTCGATTAATTTTAAAGATGCAAGATGTGATTGGAGAAGTTCTTCATGTGTGAGCTGTTCATATTCAGCATTTGCAGCCTTATCACTTTGGTATGCAACCGGAAATAGTCTAGTTGTTAGATGGTTGTTTCTTTCTGAAAGGACAGTCTTTAATTCTTGCGAAAGCTGTCGAAAGATTTGAATTTGCCAATCTGGGGTCTCTACTTTGAAGGCCCCATTCTTTAAAGGAGTGATCATCATCTGGGTTAGTCCTGCTGTAATGTTGCCCACAAGCCGTGCTTATGCAGCAAGGAAACATCAAATTCGGCTTTTTCGCGTGTTCCTTGAGATACGACGGCTCGGCCATTGTTATGAACTTCAAGCATTAACTTATTTGCCTTTTCTTTTGAATATCCGAATAATTTCTGAAAAACAAAAGAAACATAGCTCATCAAATTTATTGGGTCATTCCAAACAATCACTATCCAAGGTTTCTGTGTTTCGACGGTTTCAATTGTTTCTATGTCAGGTGAAATAGTTGAAGCAACGAGAAATACCTCTGAAAGAATTGTTTCTCCTTTCATCACTTACCTCTACTTTTCTTTTGTGACAACATAGGAATAAGAATAACGGATCTAGATTAGAGCTTAATCCTAAGTTGTTTAAGGTCGGGGAGATAATAGGTAATGGAAGTGTCATGGGCAACACTGGACTTCTAATCATCCTTATCGTGGCAGGGGTGTTATTGCTCGTTGGAGCCTATGACCTGTTACAAGTTAGACATGCTATATTAAGAAATTTTCCAGTTATAGGCCATGTACGTTATCTGTTAGAAAAAATCGGTCCAGAACTTCGACAGTACATTGTGGCTGATAACGACGAAGAACGACCCTTTAACCGAGATCAAAGAAGATGGGTATATGCCACGGCAAAAAAGGAAAACCCATACTTTGGATTTGGGACGGATAATGACGTTGACCTTCCCGGAAGTATTATCATTAAGCATTCTGCTTTTCCTATAGATCCTCGAATGGCTAAAAACATCATGCCATCCCCAAAGGTATTGGGTTCTTGGGGGAATCGCCCCAAAGCTTTCCGTCCCTCATCTGTCGTAAATATTGCTGGAATGAGCTTTGGTTCCCTTTCGGGTCCAGCTATTGAAGCCTTAAACAAAGGTTCTCTTCTGGCTGGCTGTCTTCACAACACGGGCGAAGGGGGAATTTCTTCGCACCACCGGCATGGAGGTGATTTGGTATATCAAATTGGAACAGGTCTGTTTGGGAGTCGAGACTCAAATGGGAACTTTTCAATGGATGCATTGCTTGAAACCATTTCTGAAGCACCCGTTAAGGCTATAGAAGTTAAGTTAAGTCAAGGGGCTAAGCCTGGTATTGGGGGAGTTCTCCCAGCAAAAAAAGTTACTAGTGAGATCGCTGAAACTCGAGGAATTCCTAAAGGGGTTATGGTTCAGAGTCCGTCAAAGCACACCAGTTTTGATGATGTTGGTGGCCTTATAGATTTTGTTGAATTGATAGCAGGCGAGACAGGGCTCCCAGTTGGAATTAAAGCCGCTGTTGGTCAGATAAATTTTTGGGTTGACCTTGCTGATCAAATGCAAGCTACCCGCAGAGGGCCCGACTTTATCGCGATTGACGGTGGAGAAGGAGGCACTGGTGCAGCCCCGTTAGTCTTTTCCGACACTGTCGCGTACCCGTTCCGAATTGGGTTTGCCAAAGTTTTTGATATTTTCTATTCTCGAGGACTTCATAGCGAGATTACTTTTATCGGCTCTGGAAAGCTCGGTTACCCAGATACGGCGCTAGCAGCATTCGCGCTTGGTTGCGACATGGTTAATGTCGGCCGTGAGGCCATGATGGCTATTGGATGCATTCAGGCTCAGCGTTGCCATACAGGTCATTGCCCAACAGGCGTAGCAACACAATCCTCGTGGCTTTCAAGAGGATTAAACCCAAGTGACAAAAGTGTCAGAGTAATGAACTACATTTACGCATTACAAGACGAGATTCTCCGTCTTTGTCATTCCGTTGGAGTAACGCACACTGCATTGATTCCTGAATCAGTTGTGGAAATTGTCAATCAAGAGGGATCAGCTGTATCGATACTGAATTATTACGGCCTTCTATCAATCGATCAAAGGCTTCAAGAATCCGATTTCCACTACCTAGAGTCTATTTAGGTGCTAAAAGTTTTTCGTCATCCTCTATTGGGAGTCTGAAGGCAAGGTTGAGCCTAAGGGTCATGATCCATACGGCCACTGCACCACCTATATGAAATCCAACAAGGAGAGCTGGGACGTCCGTGAAGTACTGGGTGTACCCGATCGCCCCCTGGAGTACAGCAACTGTTAGCAGATTCTGAGCGCGGGGAAAGACGTGTTTTGTTTTTGCTAATTTGCTAATTTGGAGCACCGTGTATGCCATTACTATGAGAAAAACGATCATTGTTATCGCATGGATTCTTGCTACATCTGGGACATCAAAGGGAAGTCGTTCAACTTCAAAACTTTCTGCATTTAATTGGAGGGCATCTTCTTCTAAGCCTTTTAGTGCTTCTTTAGTTCGAGTGGTTTCTGCTCCACTATGTGGTCCGCTTCCAGTTACCAATGTCCCAGTCACCAATACACCTGAGGCGAGCAATACTAGTAACGAAGATAGGGAACGCAGAGAAGCTCGTGAGGGTTGAGGAAGGATATTGACAGAGAATTTCGCTCGGTGGTGTAATTCCACAGCATTCCAAACAAGGACCATAGAAATAAGAAAGTGAGCGATCACAAGACTAGGGGGTAGGTGCTCTCGAACAACTAATGCCCCAACAATGATTTGGACTATTACACCAAAAACCAAACCGAGAGACCACCAAGTTAAATCTTTGCGCTTTGGTTCTCTAAAGAGAGAACCAAGAACGGCCAATATAACTGCTAAAGAAACAATGCCTGTAATGACCCGGTTTACGAATTCAACCATTGCATGCACGTCATCTATCTCTGCTACGAGCTGATCTTCTTCGCATGTAGGCCAGTCAGAGCACCCTAAACCAGATCCCGTAAGTCGCACTGCTGCTCCAGTGACAATGATTAATGATAGAAGCAGTACAGAGAGATAGGTTATTCGTTGGTATTTCGCAGGAGTTAAACGAAATTTATCGAACATGTAAACAGTCCACCACAGACTTTTCTTTCCGACACTTCAACGACCAATTAATTTCAGCTATTTTTGTGGCTGATAAAAATCAGTTTGCCAAGGAAAGTACTTGAAGTTTGGTTATATCCTTGCTTTCGCTCTAGCCTCTGATTTGTGGATATAACTTCTCTGCAAAAAGTTTCAATAAGGGAAAAAATTAAGGGATTTGTTACTCTTATGAAACTTCGCGTCGTTGAGTTACTTCTCGTGACAACTGTCCCAACCATGATTGTTGCCGAAGAGGGCTTACCTTCGATATTCCTTATCTTGGCTACGTTGCTTGGTGGGACTCTTTCTGCGGGTGGGGCTAACGCAATCAATATGTTCATTGATCGTGACATCGATCCGCTAATGGAAAGGACAAGACACAGGCCACTCGTCACTGGAATTCTAAGTCCAGCCGAAGCACTAACTTTTGCTATTGCAATTGAAGCTCTTGCATTTCTTTGGTTATGGCTAACGGTGAATCTTCTCAGTGCTGTCTTAGCGGTAGGCGCCTGCCTCTTTTACGTCTTTATTTACAGTTTGTGGCTTAAGAGAACCTCAAGCAGCAATATTGTAATCGGGGGAGCTGCTGGAGCTGCCCCCGTGTTAATTGGCTGGACCGCAGTGGAAAATTCTCTCGACTGGCCTCCACTTATCCTTTTCGCCCTTATTTATCTATGGACCCCGCCCCATTTTTGGGCTCTTGCGATCCGATATAGAGAAGATTACTCATCAGCGAAAATCCCTATGCTCCCCGTGGTTGCAGGACCAGAATTTACCGGAAATAAAATGGTTCTATACTCCCTGGAAGTATGGGCTATTTCTATTATTTTTGCTCCGGTAGCAGGTATGGGAGTGATCTATTTATGTGGTGCATTGGTGCTTGGTGCCGGCTTTGTTTACCTTTCTTTGCAAGTTCGTCATCACCAAACGGAAAAGTCAGCTATGCGCCTTTTTGGGTTTTCGATAACCTATCTCACACTTCTTTTCCTCATCATCGCTATAGACGAGTTGGTTAGAAGCGGATTCTGACCCAAAGGGACAAATACCCTAAAAATTGATTACCTGAATGTCTTCGTAGAGTTCGGCTAGAGACCTCTCTGACGGCTACGATCATTACATAATCCATTCCTTAGAGGGCAGGATTGTCTACCATGTTATGTGCTGACTTTTGGAGTTTCTCCATGTCAGCTATGACAATGAAAAAAAAAGAAAAACTGTGACTGAAAATCAAACGGAAACTGGCTCAAACGCAGCTGACTCAGCATCTGGCTCGCTAGATATTGGTGGGCTCGCAGGAGTCTTCGGAACAAGCGACCATAAAAATATCGGCCGCCTGTATATCTTCTTTGGTTTATTCGGTGGAATGCTGGCACTGATTTTGAACATTCTCGTAAGATTCGAGCGAGCCAGTATCGGATCTGTCGGTATTTTAGATTTTGGTTCCTCAAATCAGTTTTTCCAAACATGGAGCCTGTCCCGGACTTCGCTGCTCTTTTTCTGTGTCTTGCCACTCCTTATAGGCTTGGCAACTTACTTAGTTCCTCTTCAGGTTGGTGCCCCATCCCTTTCATTCCCTCGCGCAGCTGCGTTGGCTTTCTGGGCATGGCTTATTGGAATTCTTATTCACGTGGTCACCGTCTTTGCTGATGGAGGTTTAGGCGAACCAAATCCAACATCACAATTTGCTCAAGGAATGGATCCAGAAGCGACTGAACTCTCCATTCTTTCAATCGGTATGGTTGTTCTTGCCCTGCTAGTTGGGACCGTTTGCGTCATAGCCACAATCATTTCTCAACGACCTCAGGGAATGACACTATTTGAACTTCCATTATTTAGTTGGTCGATGCTTGTTGCTGGCAGCATCTGGATTTTAGCCTTACCAATTTGGTTATCGAATCTCGCTATTTCTTGGGTCGATTTTCTTGGAGCTGATGCGCTTAGATATGGCGCTGTTGAAAATATTTGGGGCCAACTTTCTTGGTTATGGTCACAACCCATGATCTTCGCTTTTGCCATACCTGTGCTCGGAATAGCCGGAGATATTATTCCCGTATCTTCTGGAGTTACCCAGCGGCAATACAGAATTCAACAGATTGCTATCGGAGCAATGGGAGCACTTTCATTTGGAGCCTTTGCCCAACCGTTTTTCAATCCGGATGTAGCCGATCAAGCAGTCTTCGTCACTATGGGAATTCTTGTTCTAGTACCTATTTTGGTATTTATGGGTGGATTAGCAGATACCTCTATCAGAGGTAATCTTTCCTTTTCGGCACATCTAGTTTTATCAGTAGTTGGAATGCTTTCCCTACTTGTGGCAGCTGCTGCTTCAGCATTTCATGTTTCTGGACCAGCGATAGGTGCGATTCAAGAGATTAATGACAGTTGGTTAGATGGCTTAATCACTTGGTTGCGAGACGTTCATGGAACTGTTATGGCAACAGCAGTAATGGAGCACGTCCTTATTGCATCTGTCATCGGTGTTGTCGCTGGACTTTACTACTGGTCGCCCAAGATCTTCGGGTACCAATTAAACCGTAATGTAGGAGCTCTTTCTGCGATCACGCTGCTCGGAGGTCTTGTCCTTTCTGGTGGAAGCAACATAATAAACGGCATCCTTGACGAGGGCGATGAAGTATTCAATTCATCAGCCTATGAAGGTGTGTGGGATACGGATGCTGTTGAATTCTTCAACATTATTGGTGCAATAGGAGGTGTTCTTCTCCTAGCGGGTATTGGGCTTGTAGTACTTGACTTAACTATTTCTGTGATCCTAAGAAAGGGAAATAGCGAAAATGCAAATGACCCGTGGGGAGGCCATACCTTGGAATGGTCGACTGACTCTCCTCCTCCATCGGGTAATTTTTCTGCTGCTCCTGTTGTCGACAATGAACGTCCTCTCTTGTTTCCGGCGGTAACTGGAGGAGATGATCAATGAACATGACAACGACAAATCTTCCTGCTGCTCCGCCAGCCAGATCTAGAAATATTTTGGTAGCGGTTGGCTTTGGGATAGCAGCCGTTCTGATGTACTTCGGAGGACTATTTGGGGTTTACTTGCGGGAACGATCACAAGTTCGCTCTGTCGGAGGGTCTTGGATACCTGAAAAAGCTCAGATTGAACTCACACCCCCTGGAATGATTATCTGGACACTGCTGATATCAGTTGCAGTTATGCAATGGGCTGTCTACTCAATCAAGCGCGATGACAGACAGCATGCCCTTCTAGCAGTAGGTACAACCCTTGCAATGGGAGCAATGGTTTTGGTACAGCACGGATGGCAGCTATCGCAAATGAACTTAGTTGCTGATGAGGGGCCCACTACTGCAGCTACGTTGATTTACACCATAGTCGGAAGCTATATGGTTGCATTCGTCATTGGTATGATCTTCGTTGCCCTTATGGGATTTCGAGCCCTTGCCGGCCAATACAGTAGCCGCCAGACAGACGGCATCGTCGCGGCATCTCTGTATTGGTATTCCTTAGTTTTTATTTATTTCATTATCTGGATAGCCGTCTTCATAGCGAAATGAGTGTCACGTGATTGTAGGTAATTTCTAATGTTCTCTCCAGGATTCAGAATCTTTATGGGATTTGCTGGTTTTGGTCTTATCGCTGCCTTCTTTTATGGCGTGGTGAGTGGAGATGGCGGCGGAGCAGACTATCTAGGGTTTGTTGACGCTGAAAACTGGACCGGTGCTGTAAGTCTCGGATGGAAGGGTGGCATCGGAGACCACGTTGGCTACATCGTTCTAGTAATGCTATTTATCTGTTCAGCTTGGTTGGCTATTATGCTTACAGCTTTTCGTGATGCCGACCCTGATGCAGTTGCGGAACTTAATGGTGGCGAACTCCCACCTGCCCAAGGGCCCGTGAGCTATAACTTCTGGCCAGTAATCGGAGCATTTGGATTTGGAACATTAATTATCGGGCTGGTCACTCACACAGCTATTTTCGTTGTTGGCCTTTTAATAATTGTTGCAACAACGTTCGAGCTTATGATGAGTGCATGGGCAGATAGGGCAACAAGTGATCCAGTAGCAAATGCTGAGCTTCGCAATCAGATTATGAAGCCGATTGAGGTTCCGGTGCTAGGAACTATAGGCATAGCCGTTGCAGTTCTTTGTTTCTCTAGAATTTTCTTAACTGTCTCGAAATCATGGGCGATTTGGCTGGCTGTTATTCTTTCAGCAGTAGTTTTTCTCGGTGCCTTAGCTTTTGCCTTAGCTGAAAAAGTAAATAGGAATCTTCTAGCGAGTGTCCTAGCTTTTGGTGCAATTGCATTGCTTACGACCGGTATAGTCTCAGCTACGGTCGGCGAGCGAGAAATAGCGCACCATCATGGTAGTGAGCATGGTGATGAGCATGGTGATGAGCATGGTGATGAGCATGGTGATGAGCATGGTGATGAGCATGGTGATGACTATGGCGGGGAAGGGTAGAACAAATGATAAAAAATAGAGGTAATCTCATTTGCGATGACCTGAATAAGCCGTCTTCAAAAAATACGAAGCCTTCTGAATTTGAGAATGAAAAAAATCGAACTCACCGTTGGGCAATTCTCTTTCTTGCTGTGATTGCTACCTTGTTTATTACTGGCTGTGCAAGTAACGCTCCACTCGACACACTTGACCCTGCAGGGCGAAAATCGACTGATATCAAAAACTTAATTAATCCAATCTTCGTTATTGCAGGTGTTGTCTTTGTCATTATTCAGGGAGCTGTTCTGTACCTCGGATGGAAATTCAGAGTACGTGAACCCAAAGACGGCGAAGAGTCTTATGACGGTGGTTACCCAGATGAAGAATTCCCAGAGCAAGTGCATGGTCACTTCGCCGCTGAAATTGGCTGGACGATTGGACCGACTATCCTTATGGCAGCAATAGCAATATTCAGTGTGGGAGCGTTACTTAGCCTTGACGACGTTGACGCAGCCCCTGACGAAGCTGTATATCCTGAAATGGAAGTGCTTGTTGTCGGACAGCAGTGGTGGTGGGAATTCCAGTATTATCTCGATGGAGTTGATGGTGCTGAGCAACCAGATTTCGTTACTGCTAATGAAATTGTTGTCCCAGTTGGGCAAGATATTCGGATTCACACCACATCCCGAGACGTGCTCCATAGTTTCTGGATACCACGCCTGAACGGCAAGAAAGACTCTGTCCCTGGAAGAACATCCCCATGGGTACTTCAATCAAATGAGATTGGCAGATTTGCAGGTCAGTGCACTGAGTTTTGCGGTTTAAGCCATGCATACATGCGTATGTATGCCGTATCTCTGACTCAAGAAAATTTCCAAGTATGGGTTGATAATCAAATGAGAACACGGGAACCCCTCCAAGAAGGTGACGAAAACTATGAAGGGGAGCAAGTGTTCCTTTTAAATTGTGCCCGATGCCATGTCATTAATGGAGTTACTTCGAGAGATATTTCCGGAAGCGTTGAATTAGACTCCATGGCTTTGTACGGAAATATAGAAGAATACAGAAACCATTCCGATGGAACGCTTTCGCAAGGGAAATACACCGGATCCGCGAACCTAACATCAGGAGCAGCTCCGAATCTCACCCACTTTGCTACAAGAAGTAGCTATTCGGGTTCATTTTTCCAGCTGTACCCTGACGCCCAAGAGATGGCTGATGCTGGAAACTACCTTGACCTTGCAGGAAGTGACTATGCCAGGGGAACGCTGGAAGCGTGGTTGCGGAATTCTCCGAAAGAGAAGCCTAACGCTCAGCCGGAGCAGGCTCGGGGTATGCCTAACTTGAATTTGAGTGAGGCAGATATTGATTTACTGGTCGACTATCTAATTTCACTGGATTAACTATGAAAAACATTTGGAAGAAAAAAGGGATTTCTTATGGCAGTTGTTGAACAAGAACAAGCTCCACTCGAACTAGAATCAGGCGAAGGTCAGATTACTGAACGTCCTCTCGGAGCTTTCACGCGGCCAGGTGACGGTGGGGGCTGGCGAAGCTGGCTGTTTACCGTTGATCATAAGAAAATCGGTATTATGTACGGCGCAGCTGGCCTGCTTTTCTTCGTCATTGGCGGTATTTATGCTCTCTTCATGAGGCTGCAGCTTGCTCGGCCCGGCAATTCGATTCTTTCAGCGGAAACATACAACCAGGTATTTACCATGCATGGGGTGGTGATGATATTTCTGGCTGCAATTCCCCTAGGTGCAGCGTTTTCGAATTATCTTATTCCTCTCCAAATAGGAGCTCGAGATGTTGCATTCCCAAGACTTAATGCTTTTAGCTTCTGGGTTTTTCTAGGTGGAGGACTTTTCCTTCTAACATCTATGTTTATTGGAGGCTGGTGGGAGAACGCTCCTGATGGTGGATGGTTCGCTTACTCTCCAAATACGGGAGTGCTCTTTTCCCCAAGTAAAGGAATAGACTTTTTCGCAATCGGACTTCAAATCACTGGTATAGCCTCCCTCGTTGGTGCTATTAACCTAATCGTGACCGTGCTTAATATGCGTTCGCCGGGAATGACATTAATGAAGATGCCAGTTCTTACATGGATGCTGTTTATCGTGCAGATGCTTCTTCTATTCGCAATGCCTGTTATTTCTGTGGCTTTATTTCTTCTCACATTTGACCGGTTGTTCGATGCGAATTTCTTCAATGTTGCCGAAGGCGCTGACCCACTGCTTTGGCAGCACCTGTTTTGGATTTTCGGCCATCCAGAGGTCTATATTCTTATCCTTCCAAGCTTCGGTATTATCTCAGAGATCATCCCTACGTTCAGTAGGAAACCAATATTTGGATATCCGTTTATGATCTTCTCAGGAATCGCCATTGGATTTATGGGTTGGGGAGTATGGGCTCACCATATGTTTGCTTCGGGAATCGGACCTGTGGCTGTAGCAGCGTTCTCAGTTTCAACAATGTTTATTGCGGTCCCGACTGGAGTAAAGATATTAAATTGGCTCGCAACGATGTGGGGAGGACGAATACGTTTTACTACTCCAATGCTGTATGCAACATCAGTGGTAGCAATGTTTACGATTGGTGGTCTGTCGGGTGTAACTCACTCTCTTGCTGCTGCAGATACGCAACAGACTGATACGTATTACATCGTGGCCCACTTCCACTATGTTATTTTTGGTGGAATTATTCTTGGGTTCTTTGGCGGGTTTTATTTCTGGTGGCCGAAAATGTTTGGCTATTTCCTATCGGAAAAGATAGGAAAATCGAGCTTTTGGGTTATGGTTATCGGCTTTAACCTCACATTCGGGCCTATGCATATTCTTGGGTTGCAGGGCATGAGCCGCAGAATCCAAACCTATTCAGAAGGTCAGGGATTTGATCTCTGGAATCTCGTAGCAACAATCGGTGCTTTCTTGATTGCAGTTGCAACCGCAATGTTTATTGCCAACGTCTATATAAGCTGGCGTGCTCACCGAGCAGGGAAGACCCCTGCACCTGGCCCCGACCCATGGGACGCACGATCCCTTGAGTGGATGACTGCTTCCCCAGTGCCAGAGCATAACTTTGATGAAACAATTGAAGTTGAACGTCAAGACGAGTTCTGGCATAGGAAGTGGGGCAAGGACGAAACGGGTCGTGTAGTAAGACGAGCGACTTCTGAAGAAGTTGCCCATGACGGAAGCAACACCAACGTACATCTTCCCTCCCCATCCTACTGGCCTATCGTCGCAGCTCTAGGCCTACCTATTATCGGTTATGGGCTGATATATAACCTATGGCTATGTGTATTTGGAGGACTATTTGTTCTCGGCGGGCTATATGGCTGGGTCTTTGAACCTGTCGATGATCCAAATGCTGACGGGCACCATGACGACGATGACCATGAACACTCGGATGAACCCCGAGCTGAAGAAACAGATGAAAATAGTTCTGAGGAGGTTTCCGTTGACTGAAACAGCAACTGACCAAACATCTACTGATCACAGTGAGGATCATGTATCTACGCTTGGGGTATCGAATGACAAGTTAGGAATGTGGGTCTTTCTGGGTTCCGATTGCTTGCTTTTTGGCGGGCTTATCTCTACCTACATGCTCTACAAGGACCGAATAGGCCCTGATGATTTAGGCCCTGAAGAGATGTTTGATATTCCTTTCACCTCCGTGAGCTCATTTGTCCTATTAATGAGCTCACTAACAGTTGTTCTAGCGATTACCGCACTTCGGCGAAACGACATCCGCCGTTCTAGAATTTGGTTACTTTCAACAGCGATTCTTGGAGCCATTTTCGTCGGTGGTCAAGTTTATGAATTCACTGTTTTCTACCGCGAGGGACTTGGTTATACGACCAACTTGTTCGGTACAGCATTCTTCACCCTTACAGGTTTCCATGGAGTACACGTTTCGGTAGGAGTTATTATGCTCATGTCCATGTACATCCAATCGATGCGAGGAAAGTTGACTTCAGATAATGAAGAAAAACTTGAAATCATTGGCCTCTATTGGCACTTCGTGGACGTTGTATGGATCGTGATATTTACAATTGTCTACCTTTTCCCACAATAGGAGAAACCAGATGGCAACAACTGACCAATTAACCGAAAATACCGAAGAAAATGTCTCTTGGGTTCAAGAGGACTGGGTATACATCAAGACCGCTATTGTGCTCGCTGTCTTTACTGCAATAGAAGTTTTTACCTATTTTGAATCAGTTCACCAAGCCCCAGAGTGGCTCCTTGTGCTTACTTTGTCATTTCTTATGGTTATTAAGTTCTTCCTTGTCGCAGCAATCTTTATGCATCTGCGCGATGACAACGCAATTTTTACCAAAATGATGGTGCTGGGCTTATGCATTGCCTGGCCCGTTTACTTTGTCTTGGCATTTGCCTTCGGATTTTTACCTGATTGGAACCCCATTCTTAAAGTATTATTCCTCCTTGTACCTCCAGCTATAACAGGATTTTGGCTGGGATACTCATTCAAAGGTGGAACTGGAAGTCACCATTAAAATACCTATTCCTAGATCCGAAATAGGCTGAAAATAGTTACCGAAAAATTGTTACTTTGTGTGTG
Source organism: Actinomycetota bacterium (assembly GCA_902529525.1). GTDB lineage: Bacteria > Actinomycetota > Acidimicrobiia > Acidimicrobiales > UBA8592 > UBA8592. Next base: position 19,159 of record CABZWT010000007.1, on the reverse strand, counting down.
AGTCGTGGCAGGCTGGAGTAGTGGTATTTGCAGCTAATCCCCAAATCTGGAGATTCCAATTTCACCCTGAGGTGTGGATTCTTATAGCTGGAGTTCTTTTTCTGGCACGTTACGCCGTAAGAGTCATAGCACCTAATTTCGTTCAACCTAACGAAGAGATCTATACCCGTAAAAATTTCTTGGCATTCTGGGCTGCTCTCTTTGCGCTCTGGTTTGCTTCTGACTGGCCCATGCATGATATCTCAGAAGAATATCTTTATTCAGTGCATATGGTCCAGCACATGATTATCTCGCTTATAGTTCCACCTCTATTACTTACAGCTCTTCCTGTATGGCTCACAAAGGCAATATTTGGCACTTTCAGTGGAGACAGAACCTTTACAAAGAGAATTTCAAATCCGATAGCAGCCGGTGTCTGTTACAACTTAATTGTGATTGTGACTCACTTGCCATTTGCTGTGAATTACTCAATTGAAAGCGGTGCATTTCACTACTTTCTACATCTAGCAGTTTTTGTTTCTTCCCTTTGGATGTGGCTTCCAATTATCAACCCTATGAAGGAATATCGGATTAGTCTTCCAACTCAAATGGTGTACCTTTTCCTGATGTCAGTTGTGCCTACAGTCCCAGCGGGATTCTTAACATTTGCTGGCGGAGCGCTCTATGACGCTTACGATCACCAAGTAAGACTCTGGGGAATTGATATAACCACCGACCAGCAACTTGCAGGGTTAGTTATGAAACTTGCAGGAAGCATATACCTTTGGGTATGGATAGCGGCACGATTCTTTCAATGGAGTAGGAGAAACCAGCCAGAAATGGTCCTAGTTGAAACTAAAGCTGAGAATACTAAAGTCTTATAATATTTAACTATTCAGGTGGTGCGATTATATCGAGCCCACAGAATGGCTGAAGAACGCTTGGAACTTTGAAGCTTCCATCATCCTGTTGGTAATGCTCCATAAGGAAAACAAGCGTTCGACCTATGGCACAAGCTGTTCCATTTAACGTATGAACAAGTGGGTTGCTTTCCTCACCCCGGATACGAGTCATCATTCTTCGAGCGCTATAGTCAAGATAGTTTGAACAGCTTGTCAGCTCTCGGTACTTCTGCTCAGAAGGCAGCCACACTTCACAGTCATACTTCATAGCAGCCGGAGCACCTAGATCCCCAGCAGCCACCAAAATAACTCTGTACGGTAACTCAAGCTCGTTAAGGATCTCTTGCTCTAGATTCCGAAGATTCTCTAGTTCTTCCCAACTATTAAGCGGATCGCAAAAAGAGAACATTTCGACTTTATCAAATTGATGAACTCGGAAAATTCCACTTGTATCTTTTCCGTAGGTACCCGCTTCCCTTCGAAAACATGAAGAGAACCCCCCATACCGTATGGGTAGATTTTGGGCGTCTAAGAGATCTCCGCGGTGAAGTCCTGCTAGGGCCACCTCACTCGTACCTGTAAGATAGAGATCATCTTCGGCTAGTTCATAAACTTGATGTCTATCAGTTGGGAAAAACCCAGCATCTAACATCATCTGCTCCCGAACAAGTACAGGAGGTACAACTGGGGTAAAACCATGGTTCATTAATTTCGAAAGAGTGTATTGAACGAGAGCGAATTCGATAAGCACAGCTTCACCTGTTAGGTAGGCAAATCTACTACCCATATTTTCAGCTGCTTTCTCTTTCTCTACCCATCCCATGTGCTGCCCGTATTCTGCATGGTCCATAGGGGGTGGCTTATTTTGTTCGCCAAAGATTTCAATAACCTCATAGTCGTCCTCTCCGCCAGTCGGGCATCGAGGATCAGCTGGGTTAGGTATCGTTATTGCGATATCTCTAAGGTCATCAGAGGCTTCCCCAAATCTTTTCTCGACCTTTTGAAGTTCAGCTTTGATTTTCGCAGCGCTATTAATCTTCTCTTCACGTTCTTCGGGAGACGCCTTACCTATATCCTTCGAAGCCCGATTCTGATCTGAGCGCAACTGCTCTACCTCGGCTTGTAAGGCTCGACAGGTAGTGTCCAGATCTAAAACCTCATCCAGCGTTCTGTCATCAACGCCTTTGTGGATTATTCCGCTTCGATAATCTGTATCTTCTCGTAGTTTTCGTAAATCAATCACTCCATTGAGACTATCCGCACAAAAACCTCAACATATGGAATTAACCTACGCATTTAATCTTCAAGGGAAAGTAAAAACTAGATCAAGGATGACACCTAGGAAAACACATGCAAAACTTTAATTATGCTTCCTGAGATTGTCCGTCAAGCTGCGACGAAATTTAGTGACTCATCAGCATATATTTCCCAAGAAGGGATCAGAATTTCATACAGCGAACTAGATCAGCTCTCTGAAGAAGTAGCAGCATGGATGAGATCCAAGGGATTAGTCGAGGGATCAGTATTAGCTTTGTGCCTCCCTAGCTGCATTGAGTACATTCTTAGTTATCTTGCCGCCGCAAAATTAGGTGCCATAACAGCAGGGATCAATCCTAGGTTTACTGACTCAGAACAACTAGAAGTTCTTGAAGTCCTCAGACCTAACCTGATTTTAACCACGAGCGATATAGACAGCTCAAAGCTGAATAATGTAGAAATTGAAAAGGTTGAAATCTCTAGAGCTTCTAGCGAATTCATGCCAAATAATAGAATTCAGAACCAAATAATTAATGATCTTCCTACTGACCCCAATAGAGCTGTTTGTATCTGCTTTACCTCTGGGAGTACTGGAATCCCCAAAGGAGCACTATTTACAAATCGTCAACTCCAAGCGATAAGTAGTATCGACACGGGAGGTGCCTGGGGTGGCGCTGGCCATAGGTATGCAAGCACTGAATTCGCTCACGTCGGCGTTATGACAAAATTACCGTGGTTGCTTGCAAGTGGCGGTACCACACACCTTATAGAAAAGTGGAGAGCAGAACCTATTCTAAGACTGATACATGAACACCGAATATCTGCAGTAAGTGCGATAGCTCCCCAAGTTGCTCTTATGTTAAAAGTTGATGGACTTGATAGATACGATTTCTCTTGCGTGAAAGCGATTGTTAGCGGCGGAGCTCTAGCACCACCCGAATTAGTGAAGGCAGGTCGAGACTTCTTTGATGCGCCATGGTCAATTCGTTACAGTTCCACAGAATCGGGAGGTGTGGGCTTAGGGACATCACTCGATGCAGATGATCAAGAAGCGTTGTACACGGTTGGCCGTCCTCGTTCGGGAGTTGAAGCAAGCATAAGAGACGATGAAGGGTTGCTAGTTACCGTTGGTGAAATCGGTGAAATATGGCTTCGATCTGATGCCATAATGAGTTGCTATTGGAATGACCCTCATTCAACACAGGAGACAATTATCGAAGGATGGCTCAAAACCGGCGATTTAGCGTTTCAAGACTCTAGAGGGTGCTTCCATTTAGCAGGAAGAACAAGTGAGATGTTTATCAGAGGTGGTTACAACATTTTCCCGTTAGAGATAGAAAAGGTTCTTTCGACGCATCAAAGTATTTCTGAAGTTGCAGTCATACCAAGAAAGGACGAAGTGATGGGGGAGATAGGCGTTGCTGTTATTGTTCCCAAAAAATTCGCTAACCCACCAACGGTGGAAGACCTTCGAGAGCATGCACAGGAACGGTTAGCTCAATATAAACTTCCAGAAGCAATACGTATCGTAGAGGCACTTCCCAGAAACACATCCGACAAAATTGACCGCTTAAAGCTTCGTGATTACGAAGATACCCATAATCAAACTTAGGATGACTCTGAACGTTCGATGATGCGCTCTATCCAGTTAATGTATGTTGCACTTTCTTGCGCCCCAGGAACAGGTAGAACCTTGTTGATTAGAGTTGTAGGCACTGCAGTGATCCCTTGATTTATTGCCTCGTTATGTTCGGCTATCACTTGTTCAGCTAGCTTCTCTTTTCTTTCTTCAAGATGTTGGAGGAAATAAGAAGAGTCCTCACCTATTTCAGATACCAACTCAGCAAGGACTGTCCAGTCAGAAATTGTTCTATTCTCAGAAAAATAGGCTTCAAGTAGTCTCTGGTGCATCTGCATTTTTTGTTCTGGCCAGAGAGCGGATACCAGCTTATGACCTACCTGCGCAGGAAGGCTTCCACTAGGTGGGGTAGAAGACCCTTCCCAAGGACGAAAATTTACACGAGGTTCTTGGCTCCCAATAGTTTCCCAACCTTTGGAGTAGCGTTCGAACTTTTCACGGCTCGGCGTTTTCATTTCAGGTTTTAGAAGAAAGCTCTTCCAAGTTATTTCCACCTTGCTACCAAAGTGTTTCTCTACATCCTCAAGACGAACTGTCCCGACGTAACACCATGGTCATAAAAAATCAGACCAAACGACTAACGAAATAGGACTGTCCATATTTTCAATGTTAATGGATTATTAAGCTCCGACCTCTAATCCAAGGAATGCAGCAGTAACACCAGCAACGACAGACAAACAAAGATAAATGGCGGCAACTAGTCTTCGATTATCTTCTAGCTCATCACTTACTTCCATCATTACGGTGGAGAAAGTAGAAAAGGAACCGAGGAATCCAGTTCCGATGACCGTCACTGTTTCAGCTGATGGAGACCCACCTAGTAGGACTCCCAATAGGAAAGAAGCAATTATATTTGCGAAAAAGGTCCCCGCTGGCTTACTCCACTTACCAGAATTCTGAAGTCCCCACCTTAATAGAGAACCACCTGCTGCAAGGAGAAAAAATATAACTAAAATCGAAACCTTATTCTGCAAGAATGCGCTTATGCCCCAGCTTGTTTTCATTAAAGAACTCATTGCTGAGCCTTAGTTTGTCTTATTACAAGTTTTCCAATCTGGTATGCGGCTAACCCTCCAAGAACTGAAGAAGTAAGGAAACTGACAGCATCGAAATACTCTTGTGTTTTTAGTGTCGCTGCAATCTCAACAGAAAAGGAAGAGAAGGTTGTAAAGGCCCCACAGAAACCGCCCCCTGCTGCTAAGAAAAGAAGATCATTCTGGTCTTTGGTGAAGAGGCCCACCATTATGCCTAAAGCTGCGGAGCCAGAAATATTGATTATGAGAACATGCCAAGGCCATTGGGTGACTGTTGGGAGGACTTCTAGAAGTCCCCATCTAGCCAAGGCTCCCACAGCTCCACCAAAGAAAACCGCAAATATGTGCTTATGATTCACACTTCATGACGCTACCGGTCAAACTTCAGAATACTGTGCGCACTATGTTGATCTAGGAAATGCCACTACTGCTATATCCATGAGACAATATAGAGGTGGACGTATCTAGACTCCGGAAGAAATACGAAGAACAGGGAATAGATAGTGCGAATGCCCTAGGCGATCCAATGGAACAATTTAAAATTTGGTACGTTCAGGCTAAAGAAGCAATGATTCCCGAACCGGATGCAGCAGTGATAGCCAGTGTGAATGAGGAAGAATACCCCTCATCGAGGTTTGTTTTAGTGCGCAAAGTTGATGCAGATGGGTTTGTTTTTTTTACCAACTATCGAAGTGACAAAGCAACTTCCTTTTCGCTTTCACCCAAGGTTTCTTTAACATTCGGCTGGCTACCCTTGCACCGTCAGGTAAGAGTTCACGGGCTAGTTGAAGTCGCTAAAGATAAGGAATCTGATGATTACTTTTCTCAACGGCCAAGAGGTCATCAAATTGGCGCATGGGCATCACCTCAAGGACAGGTCATCTCGGATCGAAAAACCTTGGAAGGTCGTTACAGTGAAATTTCAGAGAGATTTGGTGATGGCCCTATTCCAAGACCAGAGCATTGGGGTGGGTACCGAATCCGACCAACAATGATTGAATTTTGGCAGGGGAGACCTGATCGCCTGCATGATCGCCTTCGATACAGTTGGAGTAACGACAGATGGATACTTGAACGCCTCGCCCCTTAGAACTCCCTGTCGGTTTATTCGTCTTTGCAGGCGTTTACTTAGAAGTCCACTTTGATTTTATAACTCTGGGAAAGTTGCTACTTCAAGGATTGAAACATGCGTTCGAAGCGGCCAGTACAAGTATTACGATCATGTTAAGTAGTCCGTAGTGATTAGTTATTTCACATCTCATCGGGTTGAATAGAAACTGAAGCTCCATTCGGGGCGGTACCCTCACAAAGATCGTTGAAAGCTCCTTGTGGTCAAACTACTGACAAAAAGTACCGCCGCATGGGGCTTCAATTTTTTTCTAAAGAATTACTCTTTTTTCATTTCCCATTGTTCAACCCCTAACACTAAGGCATCAATGAATTGATCAACGTGCTTAGCCCGTCCGATACCTCCACTATCTGACCAACCCCACTCGTCGCGATTCCAGCGAAGGGTAGGAGGAAGCTCTAACTGAAGACCTCCAAGCGGTGGATAATTGACAGGATTTTTCGTGTGCTGCCCTCGAAGCTCCTTAGGTATCTTCTCTAGCACTGTCTCAAATTCATAGTCTTGGAGTGCTGTTCGAAGAATAGGTGCGAAATGATTAGCCAGTTGCCTATTCCTTCCACCTAATAGAACTGAATAGAAGAGATGTTCTCTTCCATAGCCGTGAATCGTAACAACGATTTGGATGTGATCAAGGAAAAGTTTGAGAGATTTACTTTTCTCTTCGAGTAACTGTGTTGACGCAAAATGTATTGGGTCTTCATGACTTTGGATCAGACCATAATAAGAAGAGTTTGATCGCTCTGCCGCCTCACGAGCTATGACATCAGTTGCTTTTTCTAAAGAGCCGCCATGATAGGCCATGAAACCAAAAGTGGACCGAAGTTCAAGTTCTTCAGACACGTCTTCGCGTTCTAGAAGCTTAGTAATCATAGGCTAAGTAGAGCTTTCTTCTTTAGGAAGGTCTTGCGACATGAACGATTGAGAAGTAGGTAAAGATCGAAACCTTGAACGAACAAATACTCTTAGGATGATGATAAAGAATAGAAATCCGCATAGTTCCCATAATGTCGACCATCGGATCGGACTTTTGAACCAATTAGAGATACGTTCAGGTAAATCACCCACCGTACGAACAATAGGAATAACAAGAAGATTAAAACTGTATCCAAAGAGATCTAGACCTAATACGAATAAGATAGAGACGCCGCGCAGTAGGTGCCGCCTTGAACTGGTCTGAAACTGGGACGTTAAGACCCAAACGAAAGAAAGTAGAACAAGCATTAAGGACGCCATAGCAAAGCGCCCACTTCCAACGTTGTCCACCCAGGTACTTAATCGACCAGAACCTCTAAGCGAAAGATCCACGAAGGTATTAGAAGAATAATTACCTTTAGAAACTTGGATTTCCCACCATCCATATGAAGCAAGAAAGAACCCCGCCCCTGTAAGGAGAAGCCCAGAAATAGGGCTTAAATATGGTAGGACGCGCCTCATATTTTTCGCAATCATTGTTCTCGTTAGGGCCAAACTTATTGTTAAAAATGTTACGACAATACTCATTCCAAGAGCGTAAGTAATGAACACTGCAACACCGTTTATAACCCCATCTCGACTAAATGAACTTCCGACAGTAATAAAAAAGATAGGAGCTGAACAGCCTATAGAGACAATCGCATATGAGGCACCGAAAAGAAATATAGAAGGCAGTTGTCTATTAAAATTTTTAATATGTAGACCTGGGATTTTTATATTCGGTTGGTAACCTCGGATCATTGCTAGTCCCAAAAGAATAAGAATTATTCCGATTGGAAGTGTTATATAACCTGCTCTTTCTTCAATAGAATTCTCGGAAATCACGGTATTTGTGAATATCCCGACTAAAGCAAAAACAAATACAAATCCCGCTGAGAGTGTTACAGAAACTTTTACCCCATTTAAAAATCCCTGATACCCATCGGGAGGACTTTTTAGTTCATGGCCGAGAAAGTATGCAAGGTATGCCGGGAGCATAGCAAACCCGCAAGGATTAAACGCAGCTATGAGACCCGCTGCGAGAGGGAAGGCTAAATCAACATCAATCATTAGCCGAAGTGCTTTTCAAGGTATTGGTCTAAGTCTTCGCTATCTAGGGCTGTAAGGTATCTTCCAGCTATGGAAGCATCTGGGTTAACAAAGAGTGTGAAAGGCATCCCAACGGCTCCTACTTCTTCGAGAAGTTTGCTATCCCCACCATATAAAATCGTGTATGTGACTCCAGTGTCTTCTACGAGTTTTTTTGCCTCGTCTATATTTGTTTCTTGACTGTTGATACCAATAAAAAATACGCGTTCTCCCCATACTGCGGATATTTTTTCGATTTCTTTCATTTCTTTTCTGCACGGAGTACACCATGATGCAAAAAAATTCACAACAGCAGGAGTTCCTTCAAGCTGCTGAATGTCGTATACGACGCCGCTGCCATCTGTAAGTTCAACTGATGGAGAAAAAACTTTTGCGCTTCCTCCTGAGGAATCCACAGCCCATTGAGCAATAACTAAAACTAAAAGAACAAAGACGAAAAGCCCCACAGCTATGGGGATAATGCGGCTTTTCTTCCGTATTTCTAAATCGTGATGTTCAATCGGAAAATCAATACTCATACCTTCCATGAAACCTACCGCAGAAATAAGCGCACCAGACAGCTAACTCGGCAAAGGGACCTCGCAGGGCACATTAGCTTCGTAAACCATTCTCCCCGAGCACCCTTTAGGTACCCGGGGAGAATGTGTTCAGCTGGAGCTCGCTTTGCCCGTTGCTCCATGAATTTATAAGGATGTTCACTCAGGATTTCTACGCAATCTTCAGGAGATCTTGTAGGTCTTCAGGGATAGGTACTTGAGGCATTTGCTCTTCTGGGCGGGGGATTTTCGATGGCCTCCCTCGTCTTCGCTTAATCATTAAGACTTTTCCGTTCATGAATAATTGACCTCCCCACACTCCACACGGTTCTTCTCTTTCAATAGCGCCCTTCAGACATGGGGATATCACTGGACATGTTGCGCAGAGCGATTTCGCTTGGCTGATCTCATGGATTTCCTCAGAGAAGAACATATTCCTTGCATTCCTAGGAATCCCTGCACAGCTAGCTAATGCCTGCCATTCTTCGAGGGGGTTTTCAAAATTTATCAATGTCATTGCTATTTCCTTTCATTGGTTTGTTAAGTAAAAAGAAGAAAGCCGCCGGATTTATCCGACGGCCTTGCGAGTCTTTAATCTAAATATTTCAACTTATTTAGAAGACGTACTCCTTCGGCCGACCGGTATAAGGCTTATAGGTCGTAGACCAAAAATGACTTGTATGACCAAAGCCATTAGCGGTACTAAGAAAGTATCGAGATGAGAAGTGCCTAAATTTGCTCAGTGCTTCTAGGGATGGAACAAGGCGCGCAGAGTTAGCATCAGCCGTACTTCTGGAAGTGCGTTTAATCAACACCATGCTGTCTCTTTCCTTATCTCTCGGACTACCAATCATATTGACAGGCTTTCACTCCTCCACCCCACATCAACTGAAATAGGGCTTAAAAGCAAAAAAATTCCTTCCATCAAGAGGAGCAGCCCATTATCTCTTTGTCAAATGAATTAAATGTAGTAGCGCTCTTTTTAGCGAGATTTCTCTATTGAGTATCTAGAAATGCCTTCAATTTCAGTTTTGTGTAATTCTCCTAACTCGCGTAAATGTTCGAGGTGAGCGTATGTCTCGCTTTCAGCCATATCTCCCCATGCCCTTTCGCTGAATAGCACCTTCATGAATTCGTTCACAGACCCATCAGGAAGATTTACAGCTGTTTTTCGAATAGTTTCAAGACGCTCTTCATGATGTTCAATAATCTCCGTTGCCCGACCTCCAAGATCAATAAATGGGTTCCCATGGGCCGGAAGGGCAATAGATACGCCTTCATAAGTCGTCATTTTTTTCAACGACTCAAAAAACTTCGCTAGAGGATCCTTTTCTGGAGAAATACCGCCTATATGTGGGGTGATGGTTGGGAGGACGTGATCACCAGAAAACATTATGCCATTGTCAGGGTCCCATAGACACAAATGATCATTTGTATGGCCGGGTGTATGTACGGCAATCCACTCACGCCGTGCAAGAGATATTGTGTCGAGATCATTAACTTCAATTGTAGGAGTTGGAGTTTTAAACCATGAAGAGTTGAATCTGCCCATCTTTTTAAAGCGTTCTATTTCCTCTCGAGAGGGCATTGTCCTTTTTGACCCCCATGGAAGCCTTTCTGAGAAAATTCGTTCGATTACTTTTTCCTGAGCTTCTTCAGAGTTCGGATCTAAGTCATTTGAGTCCTCACTTTCTAAAAGCTCTCTACTATTAAATGCATTTCTAAAATGCTCGTGAGTAAGAATATCTGCGTGAGAGACCTCTCTGATTCTTTCTGCCCCACCAAAGTGGTCAAAATGAGAATGAGTCACAATTGCTGTATGGATATTCTCAGGCTTGTAGCCGGCTTTTTTAAGTCTTGCAGTAAGGGCTTCCCATGAATCGTTACCTGGAAGACCGGGGTCGATGACTGCGATCCCATGCTCATCCTCTAAGATGTAGCAATTGACATGGCCTAGTCCCGGCAAGTTGACAGGAAGCTGTGCTCTCAAAACACCCGCCGCAACTTCAGATATATCCTCCGAGGCAGTTTCCTGTTCTTGCTTTATTGGGCGGGTCAAATCTTCAGACCTTTCTCAGGTATTCTCAGGGGCTGAATCGTCCTCATTTGGATCGATAAAAAGATTATCCTTGTAATACTGAAGTTCAAATAAGCTAGCTTTAATATCATCCATAGCTCGATGGCCGCCATTTTTTTCCGGAGCTGCTCCAGTCACTTTCGGAAACCATCGCTTGCCTAATTCTTTTATACTTGTTACATCTACTGATCGATAATGCAGGAAATTCTCAATCTCAGGTAACCACTTAGCTAGGAATCTTCTATCAGTCCCAATTGAGTTTCCACATAACGGAACAGTGCCCTTCTTAGTAATATGCTCCATTAGAAAGGAAAGAGTCTGGCTTCCAGCTTCTTCGAGAGTAATTTTGGATGCCTTAATTTCATCAAGTAGGCCGCTTTTTGTATGCATTTCAACAACTACGGGATCCATTTTTTCTAGCTGCTCTTCAGTTGCAGATATGACGAGATCAGGACCTTCAGCTATGAGATTTAGTTGATCATCTGTAATTAGTGTCGCAATTTCCACAATGACATGTAAATCGGGGTCTAGTCCGGTCATCTCAAGATCAATCCAAGCAAGCATGTTCGCTGATTCTAAAGCATTCTTAGCCATTTCATGCGCATAGAAGAATCTTGTTCTATTAAGCACAAACTTCTTGAGGGGTGTATCCTTCGCCAGTGATGAAGCTTCCTATAAAACGTTTAGATCCCGACTTGCCTTTACCGAAATATGCGAAAGCGGGAGATGCCGGTTGTGACTTGCTCTCAGCTGAAGATATAACCATTAACCCTGGTGGAGGAAGGGCCTTAGTGCCCACAGGTCTTGCGTTGGCTATACCGGAGGGATATGCAGGCTTTGTTCAACCCAGAAGTGGTTTAGCTGTAAAAAATGGAGTTACGGTTCTCAATACCCCTGGGCTCATAGATAGCGGCTACAGAGGTGAGCTGAAGGTTTTACTTATAAACACTGACCCAAGTGAACCCTTTGACATTGTTCGAGGTGAACGTATAGCCCAGCTAGTTATCCAAAAGGTAGAGCAAGTCGAATTTGACGAGGTCGATTCTTTGCCTTCAAGTGAACGGGGAGAAGGGGGCTTCGGCTCTACGGGCTTGAATTAGTTTCCATCGCCCAACCGGTACTTTTTCAAGTAGATATAGTTTTTTTCGTTATCAATTCGAAAGTTGTCAAGGAGTTCACCTACCACTTTCGTAAATCGTTCAATACCTTCTTGAGGCAAAGGGCTAACAGCAGACTCGTCGAGATGAGCTTCTAGCGTCAAATGCTCCTTAGTTACCTCATAACTTAAATAGACGCTCTCACCTTTCTCGGATTTCAATAGAAGCCTTGTTGTTTCTGCCATTATCAGTCGTAAATCTTCGACTTCATTAAGAGTAAATCCCCTTCGGATTGCTAAGTGAGCGATTGTGGTTTGTGCTACTGCTTCGAAGTCTTCAGAAGGTGGAAGGATGAGTTGAATATTTTCGTTTTGCATCAAAAAGTTTTTCTTGTCTCTCCTGAGATTGAGCCCAGTTGGCTATTGTCTATTCTTCCAGATCTTTACGAGTGAATGTTAATTTGCTCATAACTTGTTTATTGATTAGCTGATTTTCTTTTCCGTAAGCCTGCTTCCCTTAATCTTTTGACCAGAACACGTGGATCAGTAGGTACTGCTCCTTCATCTACAGCAGTTCGCCATAAGCGTTCTGGGATATCATAATGATCTCCTTGAAAGGTGTGTCTAGGAATACCAATGCTTCCAGCAAACTGGTGTAGCTCTTCGTAACTTTGATCACTAACAAGATGAGCCCAATGTTCTCCTCGAAAAGGCCAAATGGGATCATCTATAAGTATTGCCATTGTTTCAATATCTTTCTTTAGTAGTGGAAATCCCTTTATTCTCATAACCTAGCGCTGTGAGGCTTCGTTTCTTTCTATCTCAAGTATTAATACTGGTAGCTCTTTCTTGTTCCACGAGCATAAACCAGGAAGTCTCTTCCACCGAAGGTCGAGAACAGAACGAAATGCCTGAGGCGACTGCAACTCCTGAGCCGACTGCAACTCTTGAGCCAACTGCAACTCCTGAGCCAACTGCAACTCCTGAGCCTTCGGAAAGAGATTGTCTTTCTAAAGTCCCAAGTCAGTATTTGTTGGGTCAACTTATTATGACACTTGCGTATCCGAACGACTTCCAACTAGTTCAGCAGTTATCTAAGAATCACGAAATAGGTTTTATGGGGATTTTAGGATCACCGAGTAGACAAGAACTAGGTAGCCTCAATGAAAGTTCACATGACGCTCCTATTCCATTAATGATTGCATCTGATGAAGAAGGAGGAAGAGTCCAAAGACTCAGGGCTGAACTTGGGATTCTTCCTTCAGCTTCTGTATTGTCATCGATTCCACTAGAGGATATTGAACAGATGTTTTTCGAATACGGGAAAGACTTATTGAACCTAGGTGTCAGTATCGCATTAGCTCCTGTAGTAGATGTAGGACAAGGTCCTGGAATTGGTGATAGATCATTTTCAAATGATCCTCAGTCAGTAATTCGTAATGCTGGAGCTGTAATTTCAGGATTTGAGCAGGCTGATGTTCTACCAGTATTAAAACATTTTCCAGGTCATGGACGTGCATCACAGGACAGTCATTTTGGATTACCTACAACACCCAGCATTGAGATTTTACGTGAAGTAGATCTTCTCCCATATCAAGAACTGTTGAGAGATAGTCATGCCGTCATGGTCGGCCATCTTGTCGTTCCTGGCTTAACGGGTGACTTACCAGCTTCACTGTCTAGCGCAGCCATCGAAGATCTCTTACGTAACGAATTGTCTTTCAATGGACTAGTCCTCACTGACTCATTGGGGATGGGTGCAATTTCAGATAGATGGTCAATCCCAGAAGCAGCGGTGATGGCGCTAAGTGCAGGGGTCGACATCATTATGATTTCAGACCCGAGTCAAGTTTCGACACTTTTGGATTGGCTCGAGGAAAGTCTTGAGGTTGGCGAGCTTAAGGAAGAGATGGTTCTAAATAGTGCTGAAAAGGTATTTGCTCTTAAGAATGTCGACCCCTGTCAGTTCCTCGAGACCATAGAAACAGAAATTAATTAGAAAGTTTCAAACTCAATTCGTACCATATGGGAGATCAGGCTAATAGAATCATTAGACTCTTCCATTGAATGAGTGAATAATTTGCCTCCGTAGCCAAGCCTGGTAAGGCAGCGGACTTTTAATCCGAAGATCGTGGGTTCGAATCCCACCGGAGGTACCAAATAATCTAAATAATTAGATGATCTGCAAGAGTTTCCTCTTCCGGCGGCAGAAGATGTATTCGTTCACCAAGAGTGATATTAGTAGCTGATATTTCAAACCATCGACCTGCAAGATTTGGGATCCGTTCGTATCTCTCTCCACACAGATTTTCTAATGCGTAGATACACCCTCCATGAGAAACAGCTACAACATCTTTGCTTTTAGTGTTTGAAGATTGGTCTATAAGAGAAGTGATCCTCTCCAAGCCTACTAAAAGACGATCGACTAAATTTTTATCGGGCTCCCAATCATCGGGCCAAATATCGTTCCCTAGATATCCAGGAAATTGCTCATCAATCTCCACTCGAGTAAGGCCACTAAAAGCCCCAGCATCCCTTTCCTTAATTCTGTCCTCAATAACTATGTCTTCTCGATTCCATGCCGTGGCTTCAGCGAAAATGTTTGCTGTCTGCTTAGCTCTTTCCAAAGTTGAAGCTGCGAGGAGGCCAAAATCAGGAAGCTGTGATGCAGCTTGGAAAGCTTGCTTAGCTCCGAGTTCGCTCAGGGGAGGGTCTGCTTGTCCTTGCCATTTTCCAAGTGCATTCCATTCGGATTGGCCATGTCTCACAAGAAACAATCGGGTCATAATTTCCACACGGTAGTCTTTACTTGTGGTTACTTTACGTTTGTTTGCATCGATTCGAGAAATTGCCGGAGTAAATCAAATAGATTTTGATGCTGAGACTGTTGGAGAAGTTGTTGGGTTAGCAGTTGAAAAGTTTGGTCCGGACTTTGCATCGATATTGCCGGCTTGCCGAATCTGGGTTAACGGAAACCCAGCCAAGGAGGATGACAAAGTATTTGATAGCGATGAAGTAGCAATACTTCCTCCTGTTTCAGGTGGCGCATATGAGTAGTAGCATAAATCCGGTGGACAATACTGAAAGAAACCATGTAGATCAGCACATAGCAATACTGTCATTGCATACCTCCCCATTCATACAACCCGGTCATGGCGACTCTGGAGGTATGAACGTATACATTAGGGAACTTGTTAGTTCCCTAGCGCATAAAGGAGCTAAGTGTTCTGTTTATGTTCGCCGCTGGAAAAGTGCTTTACCGGATGAGGAGCTAATCGAGCCCGGAGTCCGATTAGTTCATATCGACGCTGGTAGCCCAGAGCTCAAAAAGAACGAACTTGTCGATGTCATCGATGAGTTCTCTGAAGGAGTAGAAAGAGACCTAATATTTCGTTCTAATGTTGATGTGTTGCACGCAAACTACTGGCTATCAGGAATTTCTGGTCATGCACTAAAGCATCGACTGGGTGTCCCACTCGTTACGACCTTTCACACTCTTGGAAAAACAAAGATTACATCAGGTGAGTTTGAACCGAGAGACCGAATCAAAAAGGAACAGGACATTATTGATTGTTCTGACATTGTGGTCGCAAACAGCGTTGCCGAAGCAAATCAACTGAAAGACCTTTACGCCGCACCCCAAGAAAGAGTCGCCGTCGTGCCACTCGGAGTAGAACATGCATTTTTTGCGCCTGGAAACCAAGATGCGGCTAGATCAGCCATCGGCCTAGGTCGTGGCCCCGTTGTGACGTACGTGGGCAGGCTACAACCGCTAAAAGGCGTGGACTTGGCTCTAGAAATGTTTGCGGAGTTACAAACTGAAAATGGAGTTCTTCTGATTGTCGGTGGCGCAAGTGGCACAGGAGGAGACAAAGAAGTAAGTAAACTCAAGCAGCGAATTAAGGAACTAGATCTAGAACAGCAAGTTCGCCTAATAGTCCCTCAACCTCACCACATACTCAGCACCTATTACCGTGCCTCAGACGTGGTAGTTGTTCCTAGTAAGGCTGAGTCATTTGGTCTAGTTGCTCTTGAAGCTGCCGCATGTGGAACCCCAGTCGTTGCAGCTTCTGTCGGCGGACTCCAAGACCTTGTCCTTCATGGAACGACCGGCTATCTCGTAAATGAGCGCGACCCTAAACTATATGCTCACTATGCCCGTCAAATTCTTGAGAATCCGTTACACGGAGCAGAAATAGCTATGAACGCTGTCGAGAAAGCTCAACAATACTCATGGGAAAAAACATCTGACCAGATTCTTAACTTGTACACTTCTGTGACCTCTAGAGCACTAGTCGACTGCCGATAAAATTCATGTCTGAATTGCCTATTTCTCCGGAGAGACTTTCCGAACTCACAGAAGTTATAAGTGGGTGGCTTGATAACCAATTGAGCAGCAAAACCCTTGTCCAGTCAGTCGAACATAATCAAAATGAAAGTCGATGGTATGTTCGGATTTCTGGCGAAGATAAGGACAACTCCATGGTTTTATTCACACTTGGTCAACGGACTCTTCATTTTGAAACCTATTTTATGCCTTCCCCCGAAGAAAATAGGCAAGATGTCTTCCAATATCTACTTCGTAAAAATTCAAAACTATATGGTGTTTCATTTGGAGTCGGTAACGAAGAAGCTGTTTATTTATCTGGCCAGATAAATAGTGAAGTTATAAGTAGTGACACTCTCGATTGGGTTCTTGGAACAATTTATAAAGCTGTAGAAGAATGTTTTAAACCAGCACTCCGTCTTGGTTTCGCAAGTCGCTTTAAAAATAATCTCACTGATTAAGGCCACAAGAGTTTTCGATATTTAACCCTTTATAGCCACCAACCTACTAGTTTTTATATATGGCTACAGAACTAATGATCGTAGGCGGAGGAAAGATGGGGGAGGCCTTAGCCGCTGGATTAATCAGTGCCGGTTGGGCAGATCCAGCTGGTATTACAGTTGTTGAACCCATAGAGGAAAGAAGGGAAGAATTAGAAAAGGCGTATCCTGGTCTCAGGGTCATCACAAGTCCAGAAAAAACCAATGACGTACTAGTTTCAGTAAAACCAAATCAGATACAAAATGTTTGCGAATTGCTGTCGGTTACTTCTCCTGAGCGTCTCATTTCTATTGCAGCAGGTGTAACCATCACAACATTGGAGAATTCCCTTCCTCCAGAGACAAGCGTGATCCGTGTTATGCCCAACACTCCGGCAATGGTAAATGAGGGAATGTCAGTACTATCGCCGGGAACGCACGCTTCATCTGCAGATATAGAATGGGCAGTGTCCATCTTCGCAGCAGTCGGTGAAACAGCTGTTTTAGAGGAAAAGCTTCTGAATGCTGTAACAGGCGTTAGTGGGTCTGGCCCAGCCTATGTTTTTGCATTAGCCGAAGCTCTAGTAAGGGCCGGAATAAATGAAGGACTAGATTACGAAAATGCAGATCTTCTTGTCCGTCAAACACTTCTTGGGGCAGCGACTCTTCTTTCACAATCAGGTGAAAGCCCAACGGAACTCCGTGAGGCGGTTACATCACCAAATGGAACTACTGCCGCTGCAATATCTATTTTTGAACGGACGGGATTCCAAGAAATTCTTATCGACGCGGTCTCAGCTGCTACACAAAGAGCTGAAGAACTCGGATCCTGAGTTCTCTCTTTGAATTTGCTTTTGGATTTGCACTTTTTTCTCAATGCCCTAAGGTGACGCCGAACAGCCTTTAAGGAAGAAGATGTCGAACGTCTCGAAGAACTCATCAGAATTCATGACAGTAAGTGAGGTTGCGGACCTCATGAGAGTTTCATCGATGACAGTTTATAGATTGATCAAGGCTGGTGAGATTCGTGCTGCCCGAGTTGGTAAATCATACCGAATCCGTGAAAGCGATGTAGATCGATATCTTGCAGATCGATATAACCAGACGGGTTAATCTTATTCTCAAAAAATCTGTCTAGAATTCCTGCCATTCCAATACGATTGGATCATGGAAAGTACACGGAACCCTACAATCAGCTTCCTCAGTGACTTCGGAACTAAAGACGAATTTGTAGGTGTTGTGAAATCAGTAATTCATTCGCTTGCCCCTAATTCAAAATTAATTGACATCACTCATGAAATTAAAGCTCACGATATTCGATCGGGTGGCTTAACCCTTGCACGTTCAGCACAGTACTTAGACAAAGGTATTGTTCTTGCAGTAGTTGACCCCGGTGTAGGTGGGTCACGCAAGGAAGTAGCGATTGAGGTAAACGGCGGTGACTATGTCTTAGTCGGCCCTGATAACGGTTTGTTGCCCCCAGCAGTAGCAATGCTAGGGGAGTCTACGCGTGCTGTAGAACTTACTAATCCTAAATTTCACTTGCCCTCCCTCTCCGCCACATTTGCTGGTAGAGATATATTTGCACCTGTAGCAGCTCACCTAACTCTAGGTATCCCACTTGATGAATTAGGGGACTTAATCCCCGTTCACTCCCTTCAGCCTGGGATACTTCCAGTAGGTGGAGTTAATGGAGAAATAGTTTCTGCCGAAGTGCTTTGGGAAGACCGATTCGGGAATCTGCAACTCAATCTTGCCCCAGAAGACATTCAAGAACTCGGGGAAACATTTATGCTTCGATTCGGAGAAGTGTCGAGACGAGTGACAACGGCTAAAACATTCGAGGCAATCCCTAGTTCCGAAGTGGGCCTTATTGTGGATTCCTGTGGGCTTCTTAGTATTTCGATGTACGGACGCTCCGCAGCGGAAGAATTAAAACTTCATGAAGGCCAGCAGATCGAGCTCACGCCTGCAGAAGAAAATCGTAAAAACATCGTTCCAGTTACTCTTAGAAGGGAACGATGAGGAACGCTACAACAATTGCCGTATTTGTGCTGATAGCAGTGATTCTTATTGCATCAGTTACACAGTTATTTTTTCTAGCAAGATAGAAAATAAGGCATCAGATTCTTAATCACCGGACTCCCATCCTGATAAAAAACAAGGTATGTTAGAAGTGAGGCGAAAAAAAAGAATAAATCTGAAATCAAAAAATTGGTTTCAATTTGGCAGCTTTCTTAAGTCTCGGCGAAGCTAGGTATAGCCCATATCGGCTAGTAAATTAGAAAAGGCCCTCACAGCGTGTCTCTTGTAGTAATCGGTGTAAATAATAGGACAATGCCCCTCGATCTCTTCGAGCAATTCGCTATCGGAGAAGAAGCATTACCTAAGGCTCTAGCTGGAGTCCAAGGTTGTCGCAATATAAGCGAAGCAATCGTTCTTTCAACATGCAACAGGACCGAAGTTTACGTGTATGCAGAGAAATTTCATGGCGCCTATCAAGACGTTCGCGATTTCCTCGCTGAAACTGCTCAAGTAGCGCCGGAAAGTTTCAACGATTACCTCTACGCTCATTATGATGCTGACGCCATCCAGCACCTCTTCTCGGTCACTTGTGGTCTCGACTCGGCCGTTGTTGGCGAA
>CABZWT010000006.1:0-40368 GCA_902529525.1 Actinomycetota bacterium | reverse complement strand
ATGAGATGACGTCGTCTCCGGGATTTTCTCTTCTTTGCTGTATGTGCTGGTGAATGTAGTGTTGAAATTCAACCATATGGCGAGCTGCTTGGCGTTCTTCCTCAGGAGTCAGCTGTAAAGAGAAAGGGGCGACCCAAGCTTCACTCCACACTTTCAATCTTTGTAGATCTTCTAGTGGGAAACCCATCATGATTGTAATAACCATTGAAGGTAACGGCTCTGCGAAACTTTTTACATACTCTACTTCACCATCATCTATCCACTTATCAATGAGGTCATTTACAATCCCCGTAATTAAATCCGTTTGCTTCTCAGCTCCTAATACTGAAAAAAAATGGTCAACCATATCCCGGTAACGACGGTGATCAGGGGGATTTGATCCAAGTACAGTTCTTTTTGGCCACCCTTCTTTGAAGGTTTCTAATGCTTCAGGATCTGACATTAAAGGACTAGTTTTTCCTGGCCCCCTGAGGAAGATGTCATTATTTCGAAGCACATGATAAATATCTTCATAACGAGTTAGGAAATATGTTTGAGTCTCAGGGACTTGGTATATCGGAGCTTCTTTGCGAAGAAGGTCGTAAGTCGGGTACCAGTTCTCTATTGCCTCAGGCGAAAAAACGTCGACGTCACTAATACTTTGAGGATTTCCAGGGCATTCAGACAAAGCTCCCCCCTGTTAAATAAAGTTCTCTTTTGTTACCGGGCATCAAAGGCAATGTGGAGCTCCTTTAAACCGCGAAGAACAAATGTGTCTTCATATTCAAAGTTATTTCTTCCATCAATAAGTCGAATATTTTCCAGTCGCTCGAGTATTTGCTCGACTGCAATTCTGGCTTCAAGTCTTGCGAGCATAGCGCCGATGCAGAAATGTTCGCCGTGTCCAAAAGCTAAATGATCACGCGCATTCTCTCGGTCAACAGAAAAAGTGTCAGGCTGGCTGAACATTTCAGGGTCCCTATTGGCCGCTGCGAATATTAGCCATATGTGATCACCTTCACGTAGTTGCGTTTCACCGACCATTGTATCTTCTTTCGCCATTCGGAAAAGCCCACCAACTGGGGCTTCAAACCTGAGCCCTTCTTCAATAAAATTGTCGATTAGGCTTGGATCGTCTCTAAGTCGTTCTTCCAATCCATCTTCTTCAGCGAGGTGATGCATGAGGTTAGTTAATAATTTTGTTGTCGTTTCATTTCCCGCTACTAGAAATTGTTGAAGCATCGATAACATTTCTGCTTCGTTTAACATTTCGTCGTTTACTTCTGCAGTTGCTACGTCAGAAATGATATCTTCATGAGGATCTTGCCTTCTCAATTTAAGTAGGTTTCCGAAAAATTCGTTAAATTCGGACAAAGATATAAGGTAGTCGCGCACTTTCTCAGTCGTCGGATCTGGATTACCTACTGGCATCACTAAATCGTCGGACCATCTCTTGAATGTTGCAAGATCGTCTGTCTCAACCCCAAGGGCTACAGCGATAATTGTCATAGGGAGACCGACTGCAAATTCTGATACAAATTCAGACTCCCCTTTATCTACAATTTCCTGAATAAGTTCGCTTGTTACTTCTTCGATCATGGGTTCCATGCCCCGAAGCCTCGTTGGCCGGAATGCTCTATTGACGGCTTTACGTTGTCGACGGTGTTCCGGCGGGTCTGCATTGAGAAGAACTGCTGCATTCGCGGCGTTAGCTAAAAACGTTTGAAAATATTCGGCCATGCTTGGATCAGCCGCTAACTCTTCCATAGCTGTGGCAAACCCCGATCGTCCATCTCGTGGGCCAGTCGGCATCAGCGAAGAGAACCGGTCTGTGTCATGTAATATTTCCATGATGTCTTCATATTTTGTGCAGACCCATGTTCCGAGTTTGTCGCTGAAATGGATGGGGCTTTCATCTCGCAATGCTGAAAAAATAGGATACGGGCACCCTATCGCATCTTGCTCACGATCAATAAGAGCCGTTAGTTTCTGTTCTGTTTCTTTTGTAGCCATAATCGTGCCAGTTTAAAGCTTTTTATTCGAAGGGTTCAAATAATTCAATTCACAATTTAACGATTAGAGATTTAACATGCCGCCGTCGACCCTAACCACTTGGCCTGTCACATAGGAAGCAAGGTCAGATGCAAGGAAACAAATAACATTTGCTATCTCCTCAGGTGTCCCCCACTTGCCTAGCGGGACACGCTTTACGAAGTTCTCTAGCACGTTTTCTTCACCCAGAAGTTCAAACGTAGGTTCCCACATCTCCGTCAGGCATAAACCTGGCGCTACAGAATTCACTCTAACTCCCTTATTGGCCCATTCATTGCTGAGGTTCTTTGAGAGCGTATTCAGACCTCCCTTTGAGGCAGCGTAAGCTCCCTGAGTTCCTCCGGCCCCAGCAGCTGCGGTTGATGTAACGTTCACAATATTTCCTTGAGTGGCAAAGAGGTCTTTGGCAAACGCTGAACACAACATGAATGCTTGACGCAGATTCACAAGAAGCGTTTCATCAATTGCAGCTGCAGTTGCACGGTGTGCTGGTTCATTACGTTCAATAGCTGCATTGTTGACGAGAATATCGATCTTCTCAAACTTCTCCATTGTCCTGTCTCTAATCATATCTATGGAGGGGTCAGCACTTAGATCGCAATCAACAACCAAAGAATCGTTTTGAAGTTCAGCAGCAATTCCTTTGAGCTTGTCCGTGCTGCGAGATACAAGAACAAGGTTTGCTCCACCCTCGTCAAGCTGACGAGCAGTGGCTTCACCAATTCCTCTACTCGCTCCTGTTACAACTGCTACCTTGCCATCAAAATTCCATTTCATATATCCATATTGACATGAATCATGCAACTTGGTAGTTAAATAGTTACAAATAGCGACCAATTGGAGGCAGGATGACCAGTGTTGAAAATGAATATACGCACAAAGCAGCGATACAGGAACTTCAAGTTCTTTATTCGATCGCTATTGACTCTGGCGATTATGACATTCTCGATAAAGTCTTCACTCCTGACGCTGTTGGTATTTATGGTCGCCCTTTCAACGGTATCGAAGAAATTAAGCAGGCTATGTTTGATGGCTGCGACTACTTAACTTCAGTGCAGCATCTTAATGGTAATCATTGGGCATCAATTCAGGGCACTAACGCTACTGCTGGATGTTACTTGCATGTGATTCAGTACCTAATAGATACGCCAGGCGGAGATCTTCACGAAATGGGTGGAGTTTATGATGATCAACTTGTGCTTACAGATAGTGGATGGCGCATAACCGAGAGAAAAATCGCTATCAAATGGTCGAAAGGCAATACCCTGATACGTGACAGTAAGCCACGCTAAGAGCTCTTTCTCTACCTATGCACCCTTAAAGATCAAATTGTGCTTGTTTAGTGGTGTTCTTCTATTTACATGCCAAACTAGAAAGATGGAAAATAAATTCGATGCAAATAACTTTGAAACAATTACCATTAGTTTCGATGGGAACGTTGCCTGGGTAACTCTTAACCGCCCAGAAGTCCTCAATGCATTTAATCTTCAGATGCAAAACGAGATACGTTCGACTTGGCGCGCTTTTAGAGAAATGGACGATGTCCATGCCGTCGTCCTTACAGGTACAGGAGAAAAATCATTTTCCGTTGGGATTGACCGTGACGATGACATGTCTGCCCTTCAGGACAAAGAGAATCTGTACGGAACGTCCAACAACTACATGTATGACGACCCAGGAGATGATCTAGGTCCAAAATCATGCGACCTATGGAAACCTGTCATTTGTGCTGTAAACGGAATGTGCTGTGGAGGAGCGTTTTATTTTCTCGCCGAATGCGACATTATTATTGCAGCCGAGCACGCCACTTTTTTTGACCCCCATGTTACATACGGGATGCCAGCTGTCTACGAACCTATGAAGATGGCTCAACGTATGCCCCTTGGCGAAATACTAAGAATGACCCTCTTAGGGAATCATGAAAGACTTTCCGCTGATACAGCAAAGCAAATCGGCCTTGTTAGCGAGGTTGTTCCCATAGAAGCTCTCCATGAGCGTGCATCATGGATCTCAACTGCAATTGCTAGCCAACCGCCAGTTGCAGTTCAAGCAAGTCTTCGTGCAATTTGGGCTGCTAATGATCTAGGAAGGCATGATGCGCTTTCTCTAGCTCCATCGATTTTGTCCACCGGAATGTCAAAAAAAGCAATGGCAGAAGGCCAATCCTTATTTGAATCAGGACACCGAATTGACCACCAAACCCGATAACCACTTGGCCAACTGTGGGATAAGGAAAGCTTCTAGCTACCCTTTAAGGGTGCTTAACCTAATCCTCAAACTACGACTTATACGCCCGGTGGCCTAATCAGTTTTGGCCATCGGGGCACACTGAAGTCGTAATCGAGTCGAGAGGGAACAATATGAGTACAAATGAACACTTACACAGCATTCAGCAACCAAGTTCAATGCCTTATGAAAAGTATAGATCATTCGAACCCATAGATATCGAAGACAGATCTTGGCCATCAAGAGTTATTTCTAAAGCCCCCCTGTGGTGCTCTGTTGACCTTCGTGACGGAAATCAAGCTCTAATAGAGCCCATGGATCCTGAAAGAAAATGGCGGATGTTTGAAACTCTCGTATCAATCGGTTTTAAAGAAATAGAGGTAGGTTTCCCATCTGCTTCTGAAGCCGACTTTCAATTTGTGCGCGAAATAATAGATGCAAACGCTATTCCCGATGACGTAACTATCCAAGTTTTAGTGCAAAGCCGAGAAGAGTTAATTAACCGCACATTTGAATCTATCGCCGGAAGTAAACAAGCGATAATCCATTTCTATAATTCGACTTCGACATTGCAACGCGAGGTCGTATTTGGGATCGACAGAATAGGAATAACAAAAATAGCAACCGATGCGGCACAAATTTGTCGAAACCTTGAATCCTCAGTTCCTGATACGAAGATACGCTATGAATACTCTCCCGAATCTTTTACTGGAACCGAACTCCCATACGCCAAAGAGATTTGTGACGCCGTTACTGAAGTGATCGATCCCAGTCCCGATAATAAACTGATTATCAATTTGCCAGCTACAGTCGAAATGGCAACTGCAAATACATACGGTGACATGATTGAGTGGATGCACAGAAATCTAAATAGGCGTGAAGATATTATCCTTAGCCTTCATCCACATAATGACCGCGGTACAGGAGTTGCAGCGGCAGAATTTGGCATTATGGCTGGCGCAGATCGCGTTGAAGGTACCCTGTTTGGAAATGGGGAAAGAACTGGAAACGTCGATTTAGTCAACATTGCAATGAACATGTTCAGCCAGGGCGTTGACCCGATGCTCGATATTAGCGATATTAACGATTTACGCAGAGTTGCCGAATACTGTAATCAACTACCTGTTCACCCACGACACCCCTATGTTGGGGACTTGGTCTACACCGCGTTTTCTGGCTCACATCAAGATGCGATCAAAAAGGGGTTCGAGGCTCTAGATAAATCCGGATCTGATATTTTTGAAGTTCCTTATATACCAATTGACCCTAAGGACGTTGGTCGAACATACGAAGACGTCGTCCGAGTCAATAGCCAATCAGGTAAAGGCGGGGTTTCGTATCTTCTTAAAACGGAAAATCAATTCGATTTACCTCGTCGAATGCAGATTGAATTTACCAGAAAGATCCAACGAATCACTGATATAACTGGCAAAGAGATCACGTCACAACAGATTTATAATGAGTTTGCAGGTGAATACTTAGACTTAGACTTCCCTCATATTTTGCATGGGTACGAGTCTGCGCAGAACGCAGCTGGCAAAGATAGGACTCTGCTAACTGCCCGTATTTCTAAAGAAGGTGAACAATTTGTTGTGCAAGGAGAAGGGAGCGGGTCGCTCGACGCATTTGTTACAGGGCTACGTAGTGCTCTCGATCTTGATCTTAGAGTCTTAGATTATCACGAACACTCTAAAGGTAGCGGAGTAGATGCCACAGCGGTTGCTTATATTGAAATGGCGATAGACGGTACAGAGCTCTGGGGCTGTGGTATGCATACAGACATAACTACAGCATCTATGCGCGCTATTATTAGTGCTATCAATAGAGCTGCTAAGGATCAATAGCGGTTTCGAGGAGGAGTTTGATCCGATGGTCACTTCATCAGATACAGACGGCGATTCCATAGGTAGCCCGTTAGATGGGGTCAAAGTCCTAGCAGTTGAGCAAATGCAATCGCTGCCTTTCGCGACTCAGCTTTTAGCACGTTTGGGCGCTGAGGTAGTAAAAGTTGAACACCCTGTTCGAGGTGACTTGGGGCGAAGTTCACTTCCCGCTGTTAACGACTTATCCGGTAACCAGATTGGAGCAACTTTTATTCGGAATAATTTGTGTAAGAAAAGTATTGGTATTGATCTTAAGCATGAGGCCGGACAACATCTCTTCAAACAACTTGTTCCAAAGTTTGATGTTGTAGCTGAAAATTTTAAAGCGGGAACTATGGAAACCTTTGGACTTGACTATTCCTCGCTCTCGTCGATTGATAAGTCGCTTATTTACCTCTCCATCTCGGGTTTCGGCCACGATTCAAGTAGTCCTTACGTGGATTGGCCAGCATTCGCCCCAATTGCCGAAGCGATGTCGGGCCTCTACACATTTAATCGAACCCCTGATGAAGAACTCAAAGTCTCTCCTGCTGGAGCCCTTGGTGACACAGGAACTGGACTTTTCGCTGTTATAGCTATTTTGGCTGCTCTTCGGCACAGAGAAACTACAGGTGAAGGTCAATACATTGACCTTGCGATGTTTGACTCGATGATTGCTTTCGCTGATATTGTTCCAAATTATTTTTCAATGGGGCGCGACCCTCGCATTCAGAGCTCTCTGATTAATCACAGTTTTACAATTATGAAGGGCGAGATTGTTATACAAATAGGCAGAGAGCATCAATTTAAGCGATTCGCTGAGCTACTTGGAAAAGAGGAATGGCTTAACGACCCTCGTTTTTCTAGCCGAGATGGTTGGGTGAGAAACCTAGAGGAACTCCGCGAGACAATTCATCAATGGGCTGGTGACCATGCACCAATCGAAGTGTGCGGCCGCCTTGCGGATGCCGGGATTGCCGCAGCTCCGGTATTCACAGCTGAAGACATTATCGGTGACCCCCATATCAAATCTCGAAATATGCTTGTCGAAATTCCCACTCAAACCGGTGTCGCAGCCCTAGCAGCTGGGAATCCAATAAAGATGGCAGGTGTTCAGGATGGGGCTGATACCCCTCCACCCTCGCTTGGGGAGAACACTAATGACATCCTTGCTTCCGAACTTCGAATGCCCCTTGATGAAATAGAGGAACTTCGAAAAAGTGGTGTCATTCGGTAAGTAATTTATTTAGTTGGATTTTTTTCTAAATTCTTGAACATCTACGTCAGCGATTAGAATTTCTCCAACTCCTATATTGCTAGAAGGCCAATTAGCTTCATCCTGCAGTAAAGGAGATTCTTTACCTTCGCCGAAGCAAAGAAGGTGCTTACGCTTTTCGAATTTCCATACTCCTACGCCCGAACTGTCAGTGGAAGTGCGACGATAGGTGTCAAGGTATTTGATTACTTGCTCGTAATAACCTTCGCTTCCATTCTGAGCAAAACATCTTGCCCAGACTTCTCCTTCTGCTCTGACATCATCAGTAAAATTTATTCTGTGATTGGTGACAAGAATAATTCCCAGTTCTAGTTCGCCCATCGTTGTTTGCATCAGGCTTTTTAGGGCGTCAGGACCTTTCCCATACGGCCCGAAATCTGCATCGTCAACGAAGAGCGAAGACATAAATTCAGTGTCTTTGTCAGCAACTGCTGATGAGTAGTCGAGTACTAGGTCGCGGATTGACTCTTTCGCTAGAAGACGTGCAAGTAACTGATGCTCCTCTGATTGCATACATATAGTTTTACACTAGATTCGCTTAATCAATCTTCATTTGATATCAATACGTTACGCCATAGATGAAAGGCCTCCGGAAACCCATGGGTATCTTAGATTCCGAACCACATGAACCATGGGAGTTGCGTCGCGAGATTAAGTCGTTTTCACTTTCTGAGGAAGAAGTAGATCAGATTATCCACACGGCAAGTCACGCAGTCGTTTCCTGGGTTACGAAATCTAATGAGCCTGTTACTGCAGTTATGTTGTATACAGTTCTTGACGGAAAAATCACCGTGACTTCAACTACAAATAGAGCGAAGTACCATGCGTGGATGAGAAATCCGGCAGCGTCTTTCTGCATATGGGACCCCTCTAATATAGGGCGTCAGGTTACCTTACGAGGACGTATTGAAATCTTCAAAAGTGATGAAGTGCTTGAGCGATACACTGAAGCATTTCTTACGCGAGCTTTCGGTGGAACTCCACCTTCAGAGGAACGGATGAATAGAGAACTAGAAACGTTTCAAGCGCCTGATAGACATATGATGCAATTAAACGTTGAATCAATCGTAAGTCACGACCTTCCGGCCTTATTGGAGGCCGAAAAGGCGATGAGGTAGTGTGTCGTCGATAGTTCCTTCCGAAGAATATATGCTCGGCTTAGTTGGGCATAGATTTCCTGGCGGCAAAAGAACCATTGACCGCTGGGAAAACTATCTTCTCACTGACTGCACTACCTCTCCACAATTAGATGATGGGCTAGTCCATCCAATTGCGCTTTTCCACATACCTATACAAGGAGTTCAAACTTCAATTGCTGAGTTGTTTGAAATAGGCCGAGTTGAGGGAGCAGGCTCTGTAGGTCTAGATGGCTACGATTGGGAGTACTTCCAACCTGTTCGCGAAAACGTTGAATACAGTTGCGAAGGCCAAATATTGGAGGTGGAGAGACTCTACACAGATAGCGGGAGCATGTACGACCGGTTTGTTTTCGCAATCGAACTATCCGATCAAGAAGATCAGCTAGTGGCAAGAGCAACAAGTTTCTGGAGACTTCGAAGGGGAAAAATTGAACATTAAAGCAGACGATGAAATCCCATCTTTGAATATCCCATCCGTTGACCCTCAAAGGATGAAGACTATGGCTGCGCTCCTCAGAGATCCGTACCCTATTCACTGGGATGCAGAAGGTAACGAAAAGATGGGGATAAAGGGAAATGTAGTTAATCAAGGGCCACTAAATTTGTCCTATCTAGTTAATATGTTAATGAATTGGCAAGGTCAGGATTGCATCAGAAGACTTACAGTAAGGTTTACAGGATGGGTTCTAGACGGAGATAGTCTATCTGCCCACGGAAAAGTACTTTCGCTCAATAATACCAATGACGAGCTACTCGCTAAATGCGAGATTTGGTTAGAACGCGACGGCGAACGCCTGCTTGAAGGGGAAGCTATAGTAGCTTTAACTGATAGCTAATCTTCGGTTCCCTTAGGCGCCCATTTCGTTCAGAACACGTTCATAAGTTGAGTGATAATGATGAAGGGCTGGTTCATTTCGTCCGAAGATCACAGATTTCATTGCTTCACTATTTGCTGTAATTTGCTGACTTTCACCTACCGCATAATCCTCATCCCGAATTATTTGTGCGAAGCCTTGTGAGATCATCGTAAAAACCTCTCTCATTTCAATATCAGCAGAGAAGTCAGAACGTAAGTAAAAACTGATAAGTGATCGATGCTGGCCTGGGTCTTCAGGATTGGGATACGCTCGAACTAGGTATAAGCCTTCTTTTGATGGCATTAATTGAACATTGGGGAATAGCCAATACACGGGTAAGGCCGCAGTTGTGATATCCCAATCACTTTCTGGGAGCTTTCGCATTTCATCGATCTCTCTTCGGCAAAGCAGCATACGATGGTTATTCCCAAAGGTGTCGTAACATTGCACGTTTCCATGAAATGCGTTGTGTAGCGTCATTTCATGCAAGCTACTGAAATGGTATGTTTCACCAAAAGTGTCCATAGCAAGTTTCCAGTTGCACGCTACGTCGTAGGAATCATTACCGAGATGCTCCAGCTCATGAAGGTTCCAACTTTCAAGTTCCTCTATTAGGTTGTCGGTAAGCATTTCGCCTATATCAATTAGCCCATTTGGATCAGGGTGGACCCAAAGAAGTCCAAAGCGTTCTTCCGATGGGAGTTCGATCAGCCCTTTTCGTTCAGTTTCAAGCTCACCAAAGTGCTCAGCTTTGGGTAAGCCAACAAGGGTACCGTTCGAATCATATGTCCATCGGTGAAACTGGCAGGTGAATCGTTTGGAGGTACCACGCTCCTGTTCTTCGACAACCACCCCTCGGTGACGGCAAGAGTTCACGAAAGCCCGAAATTTTCCTTTGTTATCCCGAACCGCCAATATTGGGGTCCCTAACTCTTTGACAGTAAAAAAGGAGTAGGGTTCGGGTAGGTCACCACTTAGCCCAACAAGTTGAGGAGAGCTACAAAAGAACGTATCCCATTCTCTTTGCGCCAATCCCTGATCAGTGTAGCTACTAGTTGGATTTTCATAAAAGCAACCAGCGTCCACATTGGTGTTCGTGTCAATTCGATTGAGTAGTTTTGAAATCTGTTTTATTTGCTCAGTTTTTTTCATGATTTAAGGCCTTAATATCAAAACGCCGATCGATCTATAACCGCTCTACTAAAGTCCCTGTTCCTAGACCACCGCCACAACACATGCTTATAAGTCCTAACCGACCGCCAGAGCGTTGAAGTTCGTGAACAGTTTTTGTAATTAATAGAGGGCCAGTAGACCCCAGAGCATGACCTATAGCAATCGCTCCCCCGTTCGGATTCACCCTGTCATCCACTTCTATTTCTAATTCTTTTGCCCAAGCAAGCACTACAGATGCGAAAGCTTCATTAACTTCAAAGATGTCTATATCATCTTTGGTGTATCCACTATCTTGAAGCAATTTTTGGGTAGCCGCGATAGGTCCTGTAAGCATCAACTCTGGATCACTTCCCACCAAGCAGGAACTGACTACTCGTGCCATTGGTGATAGACCCAATTCATCCGCTTTTGATGCACTCATCACTAAAAGTGCTGAAGCGGCATCAGCTAGTTGCGATGCGGTACCCGCCGTATGGTACTTCGCCGCTTCATCAAAATAACTAGCCCCGGCGATCGTTGAAAGTTTCGAGAGGCCTTCGAAAGTGGTCTCTCGGAGTCCTTCATCACGGTCGTGAATTTCAGAACCATCCTCTGAGATGCTAAACGGGACTATTTGACCATCGAACCTTCCTTCTTGCCAAGCTTGGGCTGCTAGCTGCTGGGACCTAGCCCCATAATGATCTAGCTCTTCACGAGTTAGACCCCACTTTTCAGCTATACGTTCTGCACCTTCAAGCTGGTTCGTTGGGTCATACAGTTCTTTGTATTCGTCGGTGTAACGTTCTCCGAGATATGCCTCCCCATCTGCATCTACGGGGATTTGGGATGCCATTGGCACGTGCGACATAGACTCAACGCCGCAAACGATGACTATTTCAGCCATTCCAGATGAAATTAGCGAATGCGCCCAGGTATTTGCATGCTGACCGGAACCACATTGCGTAGTAGTAGTTGAAGCTCCAACATGGACTGGGAGGCCAGCAGCAAGCCAAGAAGTACGAGTTACGTTATTTGCTTGCATCCCCACTTGAGCTATGCAGCCTCCGGCAACATGATCAACGATGCTTGGGTCAAGATTGTTGCGATCAATTAGAGAAACAAGGACATCGCCTAGCAGCTTCGTTACATGAAAACTAGAAAGCCTTCCATTTCGTTTCGCAGTCGCTGATCGAACTGCATCTACTATCACCACTTCGTTCAAACCAGACATCGACGCTCCTTCTTACTTCCTTACTTTACATCTAACTTTATTCCGTTACTCGCTCCACTAAGGCCGGGCACGAACATTCGAATATAGTGGTCCCATTTTCGTCTCTTACTTTATACTCGTGGATTACTAGTCCTCGTAGCGGATTTGTCGAAGATTCACGTTTGGAGACGAGGTGACTAGTTGACTGGATAGGCGTATTAGGAAGAAATGGGTTAGGAAACTTAAAATCGTTGAAGCCTAATCCTGCGATCCAAGCAATATCGCCGTTCACTTCCATATTCAACCTATTCCATACTGCAAATGTGTATGTGCCCGAAGCTACAATCTGGCCGAAAGGTGATTCCTTAGCCTTCTCAGGATCTATATGAAAATATTGTGGGTCAAATTGGCGAGCAAACTCAATCATTTCATCTTCATCTGCCGATAGCCATCGTGAAGAGAATTCCTCACCAACAATGAGATCATCAAAATACCGCTTTTTACCAGTAGCTGTTGATTCGTAAATAGATCCCATAGCTAGTGTGGTTTTGAGGCGATTACCCCAGTGTTCTCTAAATGAGTGATTTCTTCTGCGTTCTTTCCTAGCTCATTCGTTAGCACTTCATGATTGTGTTCTCCTAGAGCAGCCGCAACGTATGAGTCGTCAGGTAACGGATCGCTGCTTTTGAAAGGAAAGCCAGGAATTTGGACATTACCTAGTAAGGGGTCTTCTACAGTTCTAATTGTCCCACGCTCGACAAAATGTGGGTGAGTTAAAGTTTCATTCGGTGTCAGCACTGGTCCGCATGGAACTCGATGCTTTTGAAGAGTTTCCAATACTTCTTGATCAGAATTGAATGAAGACATCCATTTTTCAATAATTGAAGTCAGCTCTTTGCGGTTTTCAAGGCGAGCAGGATTTCCTTGAAACCTCGGGTCTTCGCCTAATTCGCTCTTTCCCATAGCCTCATAAAGGTTCGCTATTTGAGCTTCTGCGCATAAGATGACAATCCATCCTTCTGGACCTTGAAACGAACCAGCTGGAGATAGCATCTGAAAATCTGTTCCTTGTCTAATAGCTCCATATTCACCGCCTGTCATCGACTCAGCGTGAACTGGAAGGTCCTGCATGTGGAAAAGAGCATCAACCATAGAAATATCTAAATGAGTTCCGCGCCCAGTTCTCTCTCGATTAAATAACGCATGCCCGATCGCAGCAAATGCATGCGCTCCTGCGTTGGTATCTGCCAAACCAAATCCGACGAACATCGGCGGCCTATCGGGCTCTCCGGTCATGTGCATTAAACCTGCGTAGCCTTGAGCAATTAAATCGAAGCATGGTTGTTCAGAAAGTGGACCAGTCTGGCCAAAGCCGGATACAGATGCCATTATCAATGCGGGATTAGTCACGCTTAGCGTTTCGTAATCTAGATTTCGTCGCTTCAGTACTCCTGGGCTGAAATTCTCAACGACAATATCCACCTTGGATGCTAGCTCTCGAATAAGCTTTGCTCCTTCTGGATTGTTCATGTCAACACAAAAGCTTCGTTTCCCTCGATTTTGTTGGATATGGGTACCGGCCCGTTTATTTATTCGCGGCCTTGTTGATCGGTTAGGGTCGCCATATGGGGGAGTTTCAACTTTGATGACATCGGCACCTAGCTCCGTTAATAATCGAGTGCATGACGGGCCTGCCAAGTACCTAGTCAAGTCGAGAACTTTGATACCTTCTAACCATCGCAATTCACTGCCCATACGCTACTACCCCCAAATATCTCTTACGCATCTACGCTACCTCCATCTACTGCGATACTTGCCCCGTTGATATACCATGCTTGCTCGCTAGCTAAGAACGACACCACTCTTCCGATGTCTTCAGGAGTAGCGATTCTCGATGTTAGATTGGGGAAGTACTCCGTTGAAGCCCAGCTCTCGACACTCTCCCAGTCAGTCGAAAGTGACCTTTTCTCAGCAGCATTTGTTAACATCTCCTTGACTTCCGCCGTTGCTATCATCCCTGGATTGAACATATTCGCTGTAACACCAGTACCTCGAAGGTCCATTGCCAAGGTTCTAACTATTGCATGTAGAGATGCCTTTGCCCCATAGTACCCAGGACTATGATTTCGGGGACGATCGACACCGACTGTGCCAACAAATATTACCCTCCCCCACTCTTTTGCCTTCATACCATCGACCAGCAATTGGGTAACCTTCACTCCTAACAGAACATTCTGCTCCCATTCAAGCGCCCAATTATCGATCGAATCCCATGATGACGAGGCTGGCTTTCCGAAATTGTTAACGAGTATGTCAACATGATCGATTGTTTCCTTCAGAGCGTCTAAGCCATTCATCGTAAATAGATCAACTTCTAAAGACTCTGCTGCTCCACCACGGTCATTGATCTCATTGACTACTTCCTCTGTGTCGCCATGCTGAAAGCCATGTACCCAGACTTTAACTCCTTCATCTGCAAGACAAGCCGCTATACCTGCACCTGTTCCTCTGTATGACCCTGTGACGAGCGCAGATTTTCCGGATATGCCTAAGTCCACTATTTAATCCGTGGCTCTCTAGGAAGACCCAATACTCTTTCTCCGAGAATATTTCGCATTATGTCTGAAGTTCCGCCTTGAATCGTATAAGCGGGTGCGTAACAGATAGCTTCTGCAAGAGAGGTTCCGGCTTGTGCCTTGGGGCCTAGCACTCTTGCTGCAAAATCTGATACACGTTGTTCATGTTCAGTGCAGAAGCACTTTGTTCCTGCACTAAATCCGCTTGGAAGCTGGCCAATTGCCCCTTGGTAGACCAAAAGTCTTCCAAGCCTATATCCAATTTCAAGTTTGGCTATTTCTTGCCTAATAAGAGGGTCAGACTTGTCTGCAACACTGCAAGCTTCATCGTATAGCGGTCGATTTGACATTAACCTATCTATGCCTCCTCGCTCGTGCTCAAGTTGTGACATTGTTTGGGCAAATGCCCTGTTCTCCTCACCGACTAGATTGTTTTCTGACACTCGAACATCAGTAAAGAATATTTCGCAAAAATGTTGATTGTTGACACTGTCGACAATTGTCCTGATTTCTATACCTTCTTCATTCATAGGAACAATAATTTCACTCAGACCTTTGTGTGGCGGTCCATCTTTTTCAGTTCGAACAATTAAGTAGCAGTAATCCGATATGGCAGCAAGACTCGTCCATATTTTTTGCCCGTTGATAATAAAATCATTTCCGTCTCTTTCAGCAGACGTCGTTAGAGATGCAAGATCAGAACCTGAATTTGGTTCACTCATTCCTATACACCATGTTGTTTCTCCTGAAAGCATCCCTGGCAAAAATCGTTTCTGCTGGTCTTCAGATCCGTAATTACATATTGATGGCCCCATTTGCCTATCAGCTATCCAACTTGCTGCTATGGGAGCTCCGACACGAATCATTTCTTCGGCAACAATCATTCTTTCTATACCTGGTCGTCCTCCCCCGCCATGTTCTTTCGGCCACGTCATACCAAGCCAACCTTCACTAGCCAGAACCTTCGAAAATTCCTTCGAGTACCCGTTAATCCATGAGTCAGGATAAGACCCAAATTCTTTTACTCCTTGTTCAGCTACAGAACGCGCTCTTTCCTGTAGATCCTTTAAGTCTTGTGGAAATGAAAATTGTAAGGACATTGGAGTTCTCTACTCGGTCGACGGTTGGTATAGGAATTCTAATCGTTGTGTGAAAGGGACAGTATTAACCCTATTCCAGACAAGTATATTTCTCTAAGTATGGGGCAATATATCTATCTTAAATTTTATAGACAGCGCATGCTGTGCCTGAGAAAAGAGCATGTTTCTCATTGGCTCCATATTGCTCTGCTATTCGCTGAAAGGCATTCCACAGCACTGAGTATGGTAATGACTGACGGTCAACTGGAAAGTTTGACTCGAACATGCACTGATCAGGAGAAAAGGTCTCTATCGCCCAAGTAATTTTTTCTTTCCAGAAAGCAGCGACTTGTTCAGAAGACGGCGGGGCCTTCAAAGCTGACCAACCAGTATCGAAATAGTTATCCATGCCGATACCCCCAATTTTTAAAAATACATTTTTGCTTCTACTTAATTTAGTAAGTTGATTTTTCCACACCTCTTCCACTTCATTACTTTTGAACCCCCATCTCCCTATAGCAAGGGGCGCCCCTAGGTGATTTAGAATGATTGGGATTTCGGGGCATGACCGTGCGATATCTACCAGTTCGTTTAATTGATCGAAATATAACCAGGCATCGAACGTGTATCCATGTTGTCCAAGAGTGGTAAGACCTTCGAGAAATGATTTTTCTCTCATTAGCTCCGGAGTTGGCTTGGTATGGCTTATTGAGATTTCAGGATCATCACTCCAAGCTGTCGCATGGCGGATGCCTCGAAAAAGGCCGCTTGACGCTTCTTCATGGGCAACAAGTACTTCTCCTACTCTCTCGCCAAGTGTTAGGTCTGCAAAGCCAACAATTCCGGATAATTTCGGGCCGTTGAACCTTTCAAGACGTGCTGATTCCTCAGTCACGAATGTTGTTTCACCTACTGGTTGAAACTCCTTTGGTTTATCCCTGTCGTAATTGGCCATACATTCAACAAAAACAGTATCGGTTACATTGTGAGTGCTGGTTAAGTCTCCATGTAGTTCTTCAGCTAAGTATCTGCTTCCCCCACGGTGCCAAAGATGATGATGAGGGTCAACAATACGGATCGATGGGTCTATCGCTTCCTCTTGACCTAGTGCGATCCAATCGAGTCTATCTAAGTCCAAGTTTCGTCCTTTGATGGAGGCATCCCTTTAGACAATACCTCAGCGGGGAGGATGTGGTCACTCTTGAGTTACTCCGAGTCCCAGCCCACCATCGATTGTTAACACGTTACCTGTAGCCCATTCTGCAGTGGCTAAGTACGCGAATGCTTCGGCGACCTCTTCGACTGTTCCGATCCGTCCAAGAGCATGCATGTTCCCCATTCCCTCTAGACGCTCTTTAGCTTCACCTGCAGTTGATAAGCCAGCTCTGACGTTGATCTCAGTTAGAACACCGCCAGGTCGAACACATCCTACGCGGACATTATATTTCCCCAGCTCAGCAGCAAGCACACCTGTTAAGGTCTCCAATGCGCCTTTCGTCGCTGCATATGGCGAAGCATTAGGAAACGCTCGCTGAGTGTGGACAGAGCCAACGAAAAGGACGCACCCCTCTGATTTCTTTAAGTGCGCTATAGATTCCTTTAGAAGCATCATCCCACCGACTACGTTTGAATGGAAAAGAGTTAGAAGCTGTTCTTCGTCATAATCTTCAACGTCACATCTGTATATGTTGCCGGCATTGCTGATGAGTACGTCTAGACCTTTTCCGTTCTCGACAGCTGCTTCAACCATTAGGATTCGATCTTCATTATTAGTAACATCACCTGTTATATATGTGATATTTCCGTCAATATCTTTTACGACTTGTTTCAACGGTTCTTCGCGTCGGCCTGTGATGGTTACGGTCGCGCCTTTGTTGGCGAAATGCTTTGCAGCCCCCTCGCCTATTCCGGATCCGCCGCCGGTGATCAAGACAGACATACCTTCTAATGCGCGCATAGTAATTTACTCCTAGTATCTACTATA
Source organism: Actinomycetota bacterium (assembly GCA_902529525.1). Taxonomy (GTDB): domain Bacteria; phylum Actinomycetota; class Acidimicrobiia; order Acidimicrobiales; family UBA8592; genus UBA8592. The sequence continues at coordinate 22,976 of CABZWT010000006.1, read as the reverse complement.
TGTCATTGAAAGCAGTTGTTACAGGTGGAGCTCGCGGTATTGGTTTAGCAATTTCAGAAAGTTTAGCTAAAGCTTCGTATGAAGTGTTGGTCCTGGATATCAACGGATCAGACAATACTATTCCATGCGATGTTAGCGACGAGAAGGCAGTCGCTGCTGTAGCAGCGAAAATTGGGCCAGTTGACGTACTGGTAAATAGTGCTGGTATATGGAAATTCGGACCAATCGAAAGCACGACAGTTGATGACTTCGCTCACGTTTTGGATGTCAATCTTAAAGGAGCGTTCAACACCATAAAGCATTTTGGATCTGGCATGCTAACGAAAGGTAAAGGCTCCATAGTTAATATTGTGTCTATCGCTGCAAAACAGGCGAACCCGGCTGTAGGTAGTTATGGGCCTTCTAAAGCTGCTTTAGTGTCTTTAACTGAGCAAGTTGCGATCGAATGGGGTCCTAGGGGAGTTCGTTGTAATGGCGTAGGCCCAGGATTAATACCGACACCAGGAACGAATAACGTATATGACACAGAGGCTATGAGAGAAATCCGAGCGAAAGCTGTTCCCCTTCAGCGGCTCGGTTCACCTAACGATATTGCTGAAGCTGTTTGCTTCTTAACTTCTGAGCAATCGGCATATATCAATGGCCATATCCTCTATGTGGATGGAGGGTTATCTAAAGCGTTGATGACTCTGATTCCCCGCCCTGGCGATCTAGGCTAGCTAAATTTAGCTTTCTTGGATAGGTCGAAGTTCCTTAGCGATTCTTTCTCGAAGTTCATATTTTAGTATTTTTGTTGCACCCATCGGCCATTCAGTCAAAAACCGAACATGACGAGGGATTTTAAATGAAGCTATCTGGCCATTGCAGTAGGCTATTATCTCTTCTTCGCTAACGGCACTCCCCTCTTCTCTCTCGATATAGGCTACGGGTACTTCCCCATATTTTTCATCCGGGAGCCCTACGATTGCAGCTAACTTAACTCCGTCATGGGTAGAGAGAAAGCCTTCGACTTCAACGGAAGCAACATTTTCGCCTCCAACCTTTAACATATCTTTGATCCTTCCGGAAAATATAATTTCTCCATTCTCGGTCATCTCACCTAAATCGCCAGTGTGGAACCATCCTCCGGCATCAAATACTTCTGCGTTCTTTCCTGGTGCGTTGTGGTAGCCAGAAAATACTCCTATCCCCTTAGCTACAATTTCACCCGGAGTGTTTGGCGGAAGTTTTTCATTTGTCTCAGGGTCATGAATTTCTATTTCGTTACCTGGTAAGGCTGGGCCGCAGGTTTGAGTCCGCTCGACATCAGAAAGTTCTCGGTTCCCCATGCACACAGAACCACCGGTTTCAGTCATACCAAAGACAGTAATCTGTTTTGTATGGGGCATCTTCGCCTGCAACTGCATTAGTACATCTTCTGGGCCCACATTGACGATTGTTCTAACACTTTTGAATGAGTCACTCGTATATTCTGGTTGTGCCATGATTTCATTTGTGATCATCGCAAAAGCTGGAAACAATGCGGTTGGTGCTTCTTTGTGAATTAAATCCAGCGCAGACTTTGCATCGAAATGCTTCATAGAAATCAGCGTTCCGCCAACATGCAAAATACCGGAAAATGGTTGAGAAAAAGCTGTATGAAACATTGGTAGAGGGGCAAAAACTTTGTCGCTGTCTCTTAATCCAAGGTTTTCAACTCCTCCTACAACACCAGCGTGTTGTAAAACTATGTGGTCCAGATAGCAACCTTTCGGCATCGCTGTTGTCCCGGATGTATAGAACATGACTGCTGGATCTTCACTTTGAATCTCGTGAAGATGCTTAGTAACTTTCTCGTCGGATACATTTTGTGCCATCTCTTTAAATGTGCTTTGATCTATAAATCCTTCAAGTTGTTTTTCTCCGAGCATTACTGCTCCCTGAAGACTAGGTGCATCGCTTATGTGAAAATCGGTTTTTCCGTACTCCTGATTTTCAAGTCCCGGTAAAGCACTATGTAATAATTCCCCGTAGTCGATGTGTTCATCAATTTGGTCACTTGTGATGATTACTTTAATGTCAGCATCACTTGTCACATGGGAGATTTCACGAGCTTTAAACCGGCCATTATAGAGAACTGGAATTGCGCCCAAGAAAGCAGCGCCAAATAGAATCTCGACATACTCAATCGAGTTGGCCATGAGAATTCCTACATGATCTCCTCGCTGTACATCCATCGAGTGCAAAGATTTCGCTATTTTTAGAGCTCTGGAGTACAACTCTTCGTAGGAAATGCACGCATCAGGAAATATAAGGATCGGGCGTTCAGGGTGATTCTCTATAGAAGAAAGAAGCTTTGATGTGATTGGCTTCATTACTTTGGATCATCAACAACTGGTATCTTCATCTTGTTTTCGGGGATCTTTAAGTCTTTCTGCTGAGGAGTAATTTTAGATTTTGTGCTGGTAGCGATTCTACGTCCGGCTATACGTCCTAAACTCAGAGCGGGAGTTATCCTCATTCCACCCATTCCGATGACGGGACCCAAGCCTCCAGCGCAATCACCTACTGCAAATAGATTTGGAATGGGTTCTCCGTAAACATTTAGGACTTGCATGTCACTGGAGACTCTGAAGCCACCCGCTGGAAAGTTAATGCCGACAATCATCCTGCTTGCGTGGAATGGCCCTTCAATTATCCCAATTCTTGGATCAGGAAATATTACTCTTCCAAATTCTGGATCTTTTGTTTCTGTAGATGCAATTAGTGAATTCCATTCTTCAACACATCTGTTTAGACCCTGAGAGTCGCATCCCAGTTTCTTAGCGAGTCCCTCCAAAGTTAGATCTGAAATTGGGTTTTCTGGCATTTCATCAATCAGTTGTTTTTTCCTTCGAAATGTCCTGTCGTCAAAAATGTACCAAGCTAAACGGTTGGGCTGCATGGCAAGTTGTTCCACGCGGTAATCATAAGGCCCGGCTTCATCATGAAATCGTTCTCCTTCTAGATTCACCGCTATTGAGTCCTCTACTAACGCTGAACCCACCATTATTAGGGGTGGAATCATCGTCATATTTATCAAATCACCGCCCACTTCTTGGCCCATAAGGTGGCCGTCGCCGATATCATGCGCCGTTCCTAAATATGGGGTCGACGCCATAACTTCAGGCTGGTATTTAATTCTTATTTGAGGGTTGGCCTGATAGCCACCCGTCGCAAGTACAACAGCCTTTTTTGCTTTATAACTGTCTGTATCAGTAGCTACACCAACAACAGATTCATTAACTGTTAGGAGTCGGCGAACTCGAGTCTCTGTAATGACTTTGACCCCAGCGGTTTCAAGGGCCTTTTCAAATAGTGATGTAAACATTGTTGTATCTTTAACATCGATCATCCTCTTTACTGAGTGTTGTTTCGGACGTGGTAGAAAGCGATTGAATTCGAATCCTAAATCACGAAGCCATGTGTATGTGTCAGATGATTCCTCTGAGAAGAGCCAAGCTAAGTCTTCGTCAAATGTAATTCCGTATTTTTCGTTTTGTCGGGCGATCTCATCGACCATATCCTGAACAAATATTTCTGCATTGTCAGTTACCCCTTCTTCAGCTTGCATATCAAAGTTCTGGAAGGCTAAGTAGCCCGTAGAACGTGCAGCGTTGCCTCCTATCTGTGTATCAGCTTCCAGCAAAATTACAGAAGCCCCGAAGTTCGCAGCTTCGAGAGCAGCTGCCATACCCCCTGGGCCTCCACCGACAACAACTAAATCAGCCTCGTTAATCAATTTTCATTCCTCCGGGCTCCATGGCTGTTGGGAAATCTCCTCCTGCCATCCAATTATCAAAGGCTGGTTTCCGGGCTATATCTACAAGTTCCAAACGGAGGCGTGTATTCGACAACGTATGATATGTAAACCCAAATGGCCCTTCAGTATCGGGATTGTAATATGTGCCCTCCCATACATATCCGGCATCAGTTAATCGTTGCTGGTCTTCTTGGAGGTTCTCTGTCCAGTATCCCAAGTGATGCACGCCAAGATCAGCTTCCCCCCAAACAGTTCCCGGAGCAACGCGGATAACCTCAAAATGAGGCGGGCCGGTTGTCGAATACGCCACCTTCATATCTGCTGTTACTATGCCATTCGGCTGTTCACACACCATTTCAAATTCAGTAACTGAAGCCCATTCGAGCCCAAGATTCTGACTTAACTCCTCGAGAGTTTTATCGAAGTCACCCGCAACAATTCCATAATGGTAAAAACCTTCTAAAGGAAACATAAGTCACACTCCATTCGCTGTCCATCCTCCATCAGCAAAAATTGTAGTCCCAGTTACATAAGATGACCCATCTGAAAGCAAAAAACTTGCGACGGACGCCATCTCGTCTGGTTCGCCTACTCGCCCAGCCGGAATACGTGCTTCCAGCCAAGCGACTTGTTCAGGGTCTACTAGTCGCTCTTCTGTCATTGGCGTCCGTATCGCGCCTGGTGCTATGGCATTAACTCTTATTCCCATAGGAGCGCCTTCAATAGCAGCTGCTTTCGTTAAGCCGACAACTGCGGTTTTCGATGCGACGTAGTGAGCTTGAGCTGGAACTGCGATCACCGCATTTACGGATGCTATGTTGACAATTGAAGCAGGGGCAAAACTCGTCGACTCAGATTTGCTCGCTCGATGTCGAAACATTTCCCTAATACCTAACCATGTTCCAGTGATATTGACATCCACATGTCTTTGAAATTCTTCGAAGGTAGTGTCAACAATAAGATTACGTGTTCTAATTCCAGCGCAATTAACTAATCCGTCGAAGGGACCGACTGAGTTAAAGACATTTTCCCAAGATTCTTCGCTTGTAACATCGAGATAAACACCATCCGCCTGTTCCTGCCTATCTGCAGAAATTACCTCGTGACCGTTTTCTTCCAACTTCTTACAAATGGCTAAGCCAATACCTTGAGCTCCTCCTGTCACTAAAACTCTCATTAGTTAATTCTCTCCCATCACGCTGTCATTTCACCCTTAGGATCATTAGGAGTCACGCTTGACTTCTGGGTAAGCATTACTCCACCTATCAAGATAATCCCGCCAAACGCTGCCCACCAGTCTGGAAACAAACTTAAGACAATCCAAGTCCATAGTAAGGCAGCAAACGGCACTGTATACATGTAGGCGATTGTTTTGCTTGCTTCCAAACGTTGAAGCGACCAAAACCAGATGTAATACGGAATTAAAGTCCCTCCGACAACTGTGTAGGTCATCCAACCCCATTGAGATGCGGTGAGTAGTTTCATATCATTAATTGCGCTTGGAAGAAATGGAACCATTACAAGTGTTCCCGCTATGAGGCATATCCCTACTGAACTGAATGGATTCAAATCAGATAATTCCCGTTTCGATATCACAGTAAATAATGCCCACATAAATGGTGACAACAGACAGAGAGTTGCACCCCAAGGGTTATCTACTGAAAGCACGCCTGTTCCTGATCCAGCGGTTATGACCAGTAAGGCACCAAAGAAAGCAACAATGAAGCCCAGTATTTGTATTGCCTTGAATCTCTCCCTAAGTAGCCACGCTGCAAAAACCGCTGTCCATGCTGGAGAGGTAGTGATAAGAACAGAAGCAAGTGAAGGTGATAGGTAATTCTGAGCATGTACAGCAGGAAGCTGTGACCCTGGAACTCCAAGGGCCCCAAGAAGAAATAATGTACCCATTTGCCGTTTCTCTACTCTTGGTCGTGATTTCTTAACCAGAGCAAAGATTACCAGATAGCAGATGGAGATAAGTGCAAATCGAATGGTGACGATCTGTGTTGCATTAATCGTCGGGAGAAGATACGCATACGCTACGAAAACACCACCCCATAGGACAACTGCTATGACGAGGAGAATATGGACCATTCTATTAGTAGCCAAATTTACCCCCAAACACTTAGGGCCACGCTAGTGTTTCAAAGCTAAACATTCATGTTTTACATATTTTGCCAAGATGCACTAAATTGACATCAGTACATAACAACGATTGGAGAGCTCATGGAGGACATTTTGGTAGATCGGCGGGGTGAGGTCCTATGGATAACGCTAAATCGACCTGAGCGACTGAATTCCTACGGACGTCAAACGGTTGACGAAATTATTTTGACCCTTAGAGAAAACATGGATGCAAGAGTTGGGGTAATTACAGGATCGGGGCGTGCGTTTTGTGCTGGAGGGTATTTAGGCAACCTCGCTGAAGCGGACTTTTGGAATGTGCGTTCAATGTTTGTCGGTAGCTTAGAGCTATTTGATGCTTTGAGGAACGCCCCATTTCCAATTATCGCTGCAGTGAATGGAGGAGCTTTCGGCGGAGGTAACGAGCTTGTGGTCATGTGTGACTTAGCAATAGCTGCTGAGAGTGCTCAGCTTGGACAAACAGGTGTGAAAGTCGGAAGTGCTCCAGTTTTAGGCGGGACAAACCTTCTAGCAATGAATATCGGAGAAAAACGAGCTAAGGAGGTCTCTTTCTTATGTAGAAAGTACTCTGCTCAAGAAGCGTACGATCTTGGCTGGGTCAACAAGGTCGTACCCGATGATGAGCTTCATGATGAAGTAGAGATTTGGTGTCAGGAAATTATTCAGATGAGCGCTCGATACTTAGAAGTCGCTAAGGCGAGCTCTAACGTCATGTATCACCAGATGAGAGACAATATGGTAAATAGCCTTGGAGCCCTAATTCAAGCAATCGGGTCTCCAGATATGCTCGAAGGTGCAAACGCATTTATGGAAAAGCGAAAACCTGAATTTCCACCCCGCGGAACACGGTAAGTATTCGATGACTAACTACTACGAGGAATACAACCCAACTTTCCCTTCTCGAGCTGATTGGAACTCACCTACTGTTCTGCGAGAGAGGGCACGAAGGCATCCAGATAAAATTTACCTAGACATTCCTTGGGCCAATGAATCCTTTTCATATGCCGAAACTTTGGAAATAGCTGAGCGAGTTGGTTCCGGAATGCTCGCATCCGGTGCGACACCTGGAGACCGCTTGCTAATAATGATTCCGAACTGTTCTGCTTACATCCTTGCGTGGTTGGGTAGTTCACTAGGAGGCTTAGTGGAGGTACCGATAAATACGGCATACCGCGGCGCATTTCTGGCACATCAAGTCTCCACAACAACTCCATCAATTGCGGTTGTATCTCCAGAGTATGTTGACAGGATACTTGATGTAAGCGACGCCTTCAGTTCCGTAAAGCACTTCTATCTCGTTGGTGATGAGGAAGACGTTATTTCTGGAATCGATAAATTAGCCAATAATGGCATGGGCGCATCCCCATGGTCCGACTTACTATCCTCAGAAATAACCGATCTTCCTGAAGTGAAATACTCTGATCTTGGGTCAATATTTTTTACCTCTGGAACAACCGGGCTTTCAAAGGGTGTAATGATGCCCCACGCACACATGTACCTTTTTGCTGATGAAACTGTTTCTTTAACTCGGCTTACCGAAACCGATACTTACATGTCTTGCGGCCCATTATTTCATGGCAACTCGCAATTCTTGGCTGCGTATCCTGCCCTTATTGCTGGGTCAATGTATGTACTTCAAGAGCGATTCAGCGCTTCCGAATGGATAAACCAAATCCGATCATCTAAAGCTACGGTTACTAACTTTATTGGCGTAATGATGGACTTTGTTTGGCAACAAGAGCGGAAAGAAGATGACGCAGATAATCAACTTCGTTGTGTTTTCGCTGCTCCTACTGCTAGCTCCATTCTTGCCGAGTACAAAGAACGTTTCGGAATAGAGGCTTTCGTCGAGGTATTCGGCTTAACAGAAACTTGCATGCCAATATTGACACCGTACGGGGTCGATCGTCCTGCTGGTGCTGCTGGCCTACTGAACAAAGAGTGGTTTGATATCCGTTTAGTAAACCCCGAAACCGACGAAGAAGTCCAAGTTGGAGAAGTCGGTGAACTGGTAGTTCGCGCAATTCATCCTTGGACTACCTGCCAAGGTTACTTTGCCATGCCTGATAAAACCTCAGAAGCTTTTCGTAACTTATGGTTTCATACAGGCGATGGTTTGAAGAGAGACGAACACGGTTGGTACTACTTTGTTGATCGGCTTAAAGATGCCTTGAGACGAAGGGGAGAAAATATAAGCTCATATGAGGTAGAGCAAGCTTTAGTATCGCATCCTTCCATTGGGGAAGTTGCTGCGATCGGGGTTCCTGCAGACCAAGAAGCTGGAGAAGACGAAGTCATGGTATTCGTTGTTCCTGAAGACGGGCACAGCGTTGAGCCTGAGGAAATCTGGAAATATTCAGAGAAGCAACTCCCCGATTTTGCTATCCCCAGATACATTCATGTTCTCGATGAACTTCCAAAAACCCCATCAGAAAAAGTAAGAAAGATTGAGCTTCGTGAGATGGGCGTTACTGATGACACTAGTGACCGTGGACCTCAACCTAAAAAAAGGAGAAAAAAGTGAACCCAGATGATAAGCAAACTTCTGTTTTTGTTTCGCCTTCCGGTGAAGGTTCAGTGATGGCTATGGATTCAGCTTATGACGTTGATGACCGTAATACTGGGAAAGATGTTTGTGTAAACTCATCTTATTGCGGAGTTTTACCTGCGAGGTTCATCGCTGAGCATTCTCCCCGTGCTGCAATTGGCATGGACTGCGGCATAGGACCTGAAGGCTCAGCAATAGCCGGACTTTGGTATCTAGAGGCGTTAAATATACCTGCCGCCGTGGCCGACGTAATGACAGCACATCTAGGCAACGGAGTCCATCTATATGAAAATGGAGTAATTAGTTTTGCAAATCAACTCGCTACAGATTGTGGTGTCATTCCTGGCATGACTGTTAGGGATGCTGCTTTTCTTCTGCTCGAAAAGAACCCATTAGAAGCCAGCGCTTCAGAAATAACAAACCGGACCATTATGGAAACATCCGATAATGGAGGGCATGTAATCGCTACAGATTCTATCGCTTTTGGAACAGATGAAGACACAGATACAAATGTGCTGGTCACTGCTGGTCATACTGGCCGAAGTGCCGTTCCTTACCTCCTTAAATGTCGACCTAGAGGGTTCATATGCTCAGATGGAGGTAAAGGTCTAGACGATTCAGGGATTGCTGGACTTTATACCGTTGAAAAAGAAGGACTATCTGGGGCGACGGTAGATGCACGATACGCTCGTATGGGCAGTGGCTTGTCACATTATTACGATGGGATCATCTCCGCTGTCAACGCACATGCTGCAAACAAGGGTGTCTCTATTGGAATGGGAGCAAGCGAAGCCGCTTCCCTACTCCTAAATAATTAAGGCTATCCTGCCATTTATCTGTATTTAAAGATTAATTATTCTGTGCTGCTATCCACGTCGGCTGTTTTTCAGGTAAATCTGTTGGCAGCTCGCCTTCACCTGGGAAACGTTTTCGATTCTGCTGGGCCATTCCGTCTCGTGCCCACTCCTCCATTGGCATAAAAAATACAAACTTCAATAGTCGTTCTGAGAATCTCCATCTGGAATTTTCCCTACGATAGGTATCCATATACCGAAGACCCGTGTAATACGTTTTCTCCTCTTGAGAAAGTTCAGCGTGGGCTAGTACTATCCCAGTCGCATTTTCCTCGTCATTAAACACAATTTTGTGACTGTGAGGGAAATGATACGTTGCCCCCATTGAGCCTAATCTTCCCTGATAGAAGGAAACAATTTCGTCCTTACTTTCCATCGCCGCGGTTCCATCGGCATGTGCGAATACGCCATCCTCGGTAAACAAGTCCGCAATAGTTTCTATATCGCGATCATCAACAGCCACGCTATAGTCACAAACAAGTTCGCGAATATGCTCACGCTGCTCTAGAAAATAAAGTCGTTGTTCAATCGATAGGTCACTTTTATTATTCATTTGATGATCATACTTTCATCATGAGGCATCGGCAAGAGCGCAAACCCGATCAACATCTGTCTCTTAGTAACACCTATTTGACACAAATACTTCCTAATGAAATGATCTGTTTCTATTCAAGAAGTCAATAACAGGCAATTGCACTTCCCAGATGAAATGATTGACATGCCTTTTGATAGCGGTGAGACAGAAAACTAAATCCTCTGAACGAGCAATAATTGCTAGTTGTTGTGCTTGTGTTGGAATGGGGGCATCTCTTGGTTTCATTCCGGGATTCTTAGCAACAGCTCTGAGCGAAGATCTAGATGTATCACGAGGAATGATAGGACTCATTGTTGGCATCTATTTTGGTGCAACAGGAATCGGTTCAATACCTGCTGGTCGCTTCACAGATAAATTTGGAGCGCGGAATGTAGCAACAATTAACATGCTCCTCGTAGCTGGATCGTCACTACTTATTGCATTTTTTGATACATACGCAATGTGGATTATCGGAAGCGTCGTAGGTGGAATGGGGTACGCCCTTGGCAACACAAGCACCAACGTAGCGATCGGCCATGCAGTCCCGCTTGAACGCAGAGCATTAGCAATGTCTATCAAGACATCCGGCGTTCCCCTAATGGCGACGATAGCTGCAGCGATAACACCATGGGCGGCAAATGTTTGGTCATGGGAAAGAGTCTTAGTGTTCAATGCAATCGTTGCTTCGATTAGCGGAATTTTCACGTATCTCGTCCTAGACGATGACCGTTCAGAATCAACTACTGGATCAGGACTTATCCCGCTTCCGAAGGATTTTTATTGGTTTGGCATAGCAGCATTTCTATTGATCGGCGGATCGCAGCCCTTATATTCCTGGACAGTTTCATATCTAGAAGAGTCACTTAACGCTCCTGCAAGTTTATCCGGAGGGATTATGGCTATAGCTTCCTTTATTGGTGTCATAGTTATGATTTGTAATGGCGTTTGGGCTGACCGGCTTGGAGAACTTAAGCGCATTCCGCTCGTGATGCTCCTCCTAAGTGTGAGTGCCTTATCAGTTTGCCTAGTTATTCTTGGAACTGTCTTAGGAACCTTCGTAGTGGTCATTGGACTGACGCTTGGTGTATCAACTCAACTAGCGGCGATAGGAACTATGCATGCCGCTGTGATAGACAAAGCACCTAAAAGCGTTGGGAGGGCGACAGGGATCACTATGACTGGGTACTATCTTGGGGCACTTGTTACCCCGGCGGGGTTCGGCCTTCTTGTGGACATATCCGATACCTACATATACTCGTGGTTAGCTACATTAGTGATACTTATCACTGCGGTTGGAGCTTGGCACAGAGCCGGAAAAGTTCAAACTCAACGAGACTAACTTAGGAGATGATCATGCGACTAGAGGGAAAGATTGCAGTAATAACCGGAGGAGCTTCAGGTATCGGCGCCTGCACTGTTGAACGATTTATTAGCGAAGGTGCATCGGTAGTTTTCGGAGATATCCAAAACGATCTTGGCTCTAAACTATCCGACGAGCTAGGAGACTCCACCACGTACCAGAAGTGCGATGTCACCAGTGAAAATGATATAAAAGCCTTGCTGGACCTTACGATGTCTCTTCATGGCAGAGTTGACATAATGATGAACAATGCTGGAATAGTGGGAGCCCGCGGACCCATAGCAACGACTTCCCTAGAGGAGTTCAGCAAAACTGTAGAAATCCATCTAATAGGAACGTTTCTCGGCTTAAAACATGCTGCTGAAGCAATGATACCTATGAAGTCAGGGGCGATAATTAATCTAGCTAGCACTGCTGGTGTTAATGGAGGATGGGGCCCTCATGCATATGCTGCTGCCAAACATGCCATTGTTGGTTTAACGAAGAATGTTGCAGCTGAACTCTGCAGGCATGGGATTCGAGTCAATTGCATAGCTCCGGGTTCCACTGCTACACCCCTTGTAGCGAAGGCGCATCTAGACGACCATGATGCATTAGATAAATTGGAGCAGACCCTTGCAAGCAATGCTCCTATCATCGGAAGGCCCGGCAGGCCGACCGACGTAGCTAACGCCGCATTGTATTTAGCATCGGAGGAATCCGGAAATACAAATGGGCATTGCCTAGTAGTTGATGGTGGAGCAACGACAGGGTCAAAACCAGACGACCCACCGTACTCAACGCCACAGGAATTTTTAAGAGAAGGCGGAAAGTCAGGAATATAGGATGGTTAAAACTTACTTTTGCACACTGGGAATCGCTTTGATTGAAATGAATTTGGTTTTCACTGAGACATCAAGGGTCACAAAGTAAGTGAATATAGGTTTAATTCCTCAGAAATGGGCTCGTTTAACTCCTAGTAATGAAGCGGTAATTGATGCCACAAACAATAAGCGAATCACATATGCCCAATTTGATTCTCTTATCAACAGACTTGCTAACGGGATGCTGAGTAAGGGACTGGTAAAAGGCGACCGTGTTGCAATCCTGAGCCAAAACTGTATAGAAAATCTCGCTACTTTCTATGCATGCGGACGTATCGGCTTAATAGCCCAACCAATGAATTGGCGACTTTCAATTCCTGAATTAATTCGAATTATCGAAAACGGTTCTCCTAGGATACTTATTTCCCAAGACTCCTTTTCGAAGCAACGATCTGAAATTGTTAAGGAACACGACTTTATTGAATTCTCATATGAGTTTGGCGTTGACGGAGACGGTAGCTTTGAAGATCTCGTCAGCGAGAACTCGGAGTTAGAACCGAAAGAGTCTGACCTTGTAGGTAATGACGACCCCTTCCTTATTCTCTACACAGGTGGTACAACTGGAGAGTCAAAGGGGGCGCTTCATTCCCACTCATCTGTTTGGCACGGAATGCTGAACCAAACCGTCGCTGAAAGAATAGTTCCTTCAGACGTTTATATGCTCACCGGACAAATGTTTCACATACCAGTTGTACTGGCTATGAATTATCAAGCACACGGGTGCCCTCTTGTCTTGATGAATTTTGAGCCAAAGTTGGCCCTTGAATTGATTGAGAAAGAGAAAGTCTCAGCCTTCCTAGGGGTTACAACGATGCTGAACTGGATGATGGCTGAAGATGGATTTGACGATTACGATCTTAGTTCTTTGCGAAATATTCAATATGGCGGCGGACCTATGCCCAGCAGAGTCATTTCAGAGGCTCTAGCAGCTTTCCCCTGCACTCTTATTCAAGGGTATGGGCAAACGGAAGGTACTACGATGACTTTTCTATCTCAAGAAGACCACATACGGGCGATCGGAGAGGGATACCGAGTTGACCGTCTTAGATCCTGCGGGAAAGAAGGGTTTGTGACTTCTATCCGAATTGTTGATCAGGAGGGAAATCCAGTTCCCAAGGACAGCAAGACCCCTGGAGAAATTATCGTGAAATCTCCAGCTAATATGATTGGCTATTTCGAGCGTCCAGACCTTACAGCAGAAACCATTCGCGACGGGTGGATGTGGACAGGCGATATCGCTACTTGGGATGAAGACAGCTACTGTTTTATAGTTGATCGCGCTAAGGACATGATCATTTCTGGTGGTGAGAACATATACTCTGCCCAAGTGGAAGAGGCCATAGCAAAAAATGATGCGGTTCTTGAAGTAGCAGTTATAGGTGTGCCTGATGATGAATGGGGAGAATCCGTGAAGGCATTTGTGGTGCTGAAACCTGGTCGAACTGCCAGCGACACTGAGATAATCCAGACGGCCAAGGAGAATCTTGCAAGTTACCAAAAGCCTAGAAGCGTGGAATTTGTTGATGCACTACCTAAGGCCGCAACAGGGAAGATACTTAAGCGCGAGCTTCGGAGCAATCATTTCTAGTGGATTTCGATCCCGATAATCCTCTATGTTTCAAGTTCTTCTGCAATCATCTCACGTAGTCGCACTTTTTGAATCTTCGTTGCAGACATCGGCCACTCTGTGATGAATCGAACATGGTGAGGTATTTTAAAACTGGCGATTTTACCTTTGCAGTATTCGGTTATCTGATCTTCTGAGAGATCAGCGCCCTCTGCGAGCTGTATATACGCAGCAGGTACTTCCATGTACTTTTCGTCAGGAGCCGATACCACTTGTGCCAGAACAACCTCAGGGTGTCCAGAGAGAAGGCCCTCAATTTCAGCCGCTGCTACATTCTCTCCACCTACTTTCAGCATATCTTTCAATCTGGACTTGTAAGTCACTCTTCCTTCTTCATCGAGTGAACAAATATCCCCAGTTCTAAACCAGCCATCTTCTGTAAATGCAAGTTCGTTCTTTTCTGGATCTTTGTAGTACCCCTCAAAGAGGCAATAACCTCGAACAAGGATTTCGCCAGATTGATCTGGTCCCAAGATTTCATCCGTCTCGATATCTCGAATTTGCACTTCAATTCCGCGAAATGGTTTTCCGCTCGTCTGAGTCCGTTTCTCAAGGCTGTCGTCAACGTCCCCGAAACATGAAACGCCGCCACATTCAGTCATTCCATATGCACTTATTTGGGTAGCATTCGGCATTCTTTCTTGCATAGACGCAAGCATTTTCGCCGGACCGACATTATTTACAAGTCGAATTTTCAATTTATCTGGATCATAGTTTGGGTGATTAAGTAAGGCTTCCGTGATTGTTGGAAAACTTGCGAAATTCACCGTAGCCTTTTCTCTTTCCATATATTCGATAGCCAACCCTGGCTCGAAATATTCCATAGTTAAGAGCGCAGCACCGGCATCCATACATGCAAGGAGAGGAAGAACGAAACTCATGTGAAACATTGGCAATGGATCCCACATGCGATCGTCCCTGCCTAGAAAGAACCTAGTTCTTCCCGCTTCAAGCGCAGGCCTAACGAGAGCCTCATGAGAAATTGGGCAACCCTTCGGCATAGCTGTGGTTCCAGATGTGTACATCATCATGGCAATATCACGCGTAGCAATCCGAGATCGAGACAGTTCAACTGCAGCTTCAGTCGTAGCTGATGCCATTTCTTCAAATGATTCTTGACCCATCATCCCAGTAGGCGAACGCTCACCAAAAAGTACAATATTCTTTAGCAAAGGTGCATCATCCATATTCAACTCAGTCGCATCCTCTTGCCCGGCAAGATTAGGAAAAGCTTCATCAAGGAGGGCTACGAAATCTACATGCTCAACGATCCGATCGGTTGTAAATAGGATTTTGATATCTGCGTTTTTAATAACGTAGTTTAATTCTCGAGCTTTATAGCGGGCGTTAATTGGCACAGGCCAAGCCCCCAATAATTGCGAACCGAGAAAAATATCTACAAATTCCTGACAGTTAGACATAAGAATTCCGACATGGTCGCCTTTACCGATACCTAATGCTGCTAGCGAGCGCGCTGACATCACTGCCCGGCCATACAGTTCCGAGTATGTGATATCAAGATCTGGAAAGAGAATAGCCTTATCATCTCCCGCTCGATTCACTGCACGCACCAGCAAGTCTGGAACCGTATAAACGTCTGCAATTTGATTCATAGCAATCCTTAATCTTGCAAGATAGAAAAACCACCGGCAAGCTAGATGTATGGAAAACGAAGCAGCCCGCCGGACCACTTCAGAAGTAGCTGAAAATCATATTAGTGCAGTTTTGGGTGGAGACCCCAAGCAGATGGCAGACGACTACGCCGAGCACGCGATTCTTGAACGAGGTGGCGTTACTTATAGAGGAAAAGGCAAGATACAAGAATACTTTCGCACCGTCCCTAAACGTTTAGGTTCCGCTCAGATATTTTTTGACAAATTAATTATCGAAGGAGACAAAGCAACCTTCTTTTGGCGAATGGTTGACGACACACTTATCGCATCAGGACAAGATATTCTAACCATCCAAAATGGAGAGATCACACATCAGGTCGTGCACCTCGATTCTGAGGACTTTTGAGACTACCTAATGAAGTTAGTCTCGGCCTTCCATAATTCCATCTGCACCTGGAAGCCACGATGCGACTCCTGATACAGGTAGTGCACAGATAACCGATTCAACTATTTCGGCTTCGCTTGCTCCAGCATTCCTAGCGCCATTCGCATGAACATTCACGAAACGCGAAGAGAATTCAGCTGCGTTTACTGTGCAAAGAAGCAGTTCGACGTGCTTAGCATCAAGTAAATTCTCAGCTAAAGAGAATTCTCGCATAAGAACGTATCCTTCAAGTGCCCTTGGAGCTTCTTCGGCCATAAGCTGCACGTAAGTTGGAATGAATCCGAAATAGCCTTCGAAGTACTCCAAACACGCATCTTTGTCTAATTCAAAATTTGGAGAAGGTTCTTTCGGATCTCCGATCTCTTCCCCATAAAGATCATTCACAGCAGCAGTAAACTTTGCGTAAACACTCTCACCTCTACTAATAAACACTGTTAATGCAGCTCCACGAGCGTCATTTAGCGACAACCCTAGATCTTTCGAACGACCAAGTTCTTTCGTGAGTAGTGAGTCGTGCCCCTTAACTGCAGCTGCTGCTGCCATATATAGCGCCTTAGCCCAAGCAGGAACAGCGCCGTCACGATCTGTCACATCTCGAACTCTCGCATAACCTTCAGCGAACTTGTGTGACATCGCAGCAACCTCACCGGATAAAAGAACATCACTTCCTAAAGTATTGTGGTCAGAATTTGTAGACATATTTCCCCCTCTCAAAGCGAGTTTACTTCACCACCATCGGTAACGAAACACGAACCCGTTACGAATCCAGATTTATTAGAAACAAGATAGGAAACTAAAGATCCAATCTCGGACGGTTCACCCATTCGCCTAAGCGGAATTTTTCGTAAACGTGCTTCTAGAGTTTTATCATCCTGCAAAACTGCTGATTGGGCATCGGTTACGAATGCTCCGGGTGCAACAGTATTGACCCTTATTCCAAAACGAGCCCACTCAGCTGCAAGCGCTTCCGTCAATCTCATCATCGCGCCTTTGGAAGCGGAATAACCAACAAGCAAAGCCTTGCCTTTAAGGCCAGAGGTCGATGCGATATTTACTATCGAACCTTCAATTCCGCTTTCAATAAAGTATTTCGCAGCTTCTTTAGCAAGAATCGCGGGAGCAAAGACATTTACCGCAAAAGTCTTTTCCATAATTTCTATGTCCGTCTCAACAAATTTCCCAGCAGGAGCAATTCCAGCATTGTTCACTACTGCAGACAAAGACCCAAAAGTTTCAAGAGCAAAATCAACAAGCCCTTGTACCTCGTTACGATTTTCCATATCTGCGACACAAACAGCAATTCGGTCAGGAGCGTATTTGGAGATTTCTTTAAGCGCACTTTCTGACCTTGCAGCAGCAATTACGGATGCTCCTTCATCGACAAGATCTTTTACTATCGCCTCACCGAGCCCTCTACTAGCTCCGGTAACGATGACCACCTTATCTGCAAGGTTAAGATCCATCTCCAAGCTCCTTCACAAGTCGTGATGCAATCCCCAATCGCAAAACTTCTGACGCCCCTTCGTATACTCGCATTGGGCGCGCCTGCCTGTAATATTTTTCGATTTTCGAACCTCTAATTAAACCCCAACGCCCCATAGACTGCACGCATCTATCAACCACTCTTGTGGCAGCTTCGGTTGCTGTTAGTTTTGCCAGAGAGGAACGATCCAAGTTTCCTTCCGGATCATCTGCCGCCATTGCAGCAGTTTGATAAGTCAGCAGCCGTGATGATTCTAGATCAGACCATGAATCGGCTAACAGAGTCGCAACCGGCCCATGTTTAGCCAGCGGTCTTCCG
Source organism: Actinomycetota bacterium (assembly GCA_902529525.1). Lineage (GTDB taxonomy): Bacteria > Actinomycetota > Acidimicrobiia > Acidimicrobiales > UBA8592 > UBA8592. The sequence continues at coordinate 5,365 of CABZWT010000006.1, read as the reverse complement.
AATTGCTCTCTCCCAGAACAATGACGGACCGCTTCTTCAAGAGCTCCTTGCATCAAACCAACAGCAGCTCCAGCAACAGAAATTCGAAACACAGAGAGAGTGGCCAACACATGACGAAATGCTGCACCTGGCTCTCCCAACCTGGAAGATTCAGGGAGGACAACATTGTCAAACGACAACTCACCCAGGACATGTGGAGCAATTATTTCGGGAGAAGGCGAAACCGTTAACCCCTCGATATCCGCAGGCACAAGAAACAACGAGTACCCATCTCCTTCTTTCGCTAGCGTCGTATAGAAAGAAGCTGAACCGGCGTTAGAAATGAACGATTTTGCCCCATTTAAGATCAAGCCGTCATTTGTCAATTCAGCTTTTGTATTGATTCCCTTAAGGTCAGATCCAGCTATAGGTTCGGTCAAAGCAAGTGCGGCCAATGCATCACCTTTTCCTACTGCAGGAAGCCATTCTTCTTTTTGGGACTCAGAGCCGGCACGAGAAATCGCGTAACTTCCAATGCCCTGCAACGCAAATAGCGAATCTAAATGAGACGAGGTCTTCATAAAAACCTCACGAGCTAGACACACCGCAAGAGGATCTACTTCATCGAACCTTCCGCCGTAAGCAGCTGGAACCATGAGATTCGAAAGGCCACTTGAACGGAAAGCATCTAAAGTAGGAGCGTGCATTACGCTTGATTCATCAGCTTCGATCGAGAAAGGTTCGACCTCGTTAGCTAGCGCTCGGCATTCATCAATCATTTGTTTATGAGCAGAGCTTATTTCGATTGGTAATGACACCCAGCCTCCAGTCAATCACGTCAGCCTTGATATGTTACTTGCATTATTGGCGAAGCGGAAGTGAACTTACATAATGACAGGATGAAATCTCCAAGGTACACTGTTGTAAAGCCCCAAGGAGGATCTACCTATGACAATGACCGAGACCCACGTGGACAAAAATGAGCTCGCCGAAATGACTCCAGAAGAGTTTGTAGGCTTAATCAGGACAGAGTGCATGAAACCAGGACGGGGAATGCATAATCACCCGTTCGTCACTGGGCTTGAAGCTGGTACCATCACCATTCCTCAACTTCAATTATTCACAGAACAGTTCTATCTTCACATTTCAAAGATGCTTCCTTGGATTGGTGCAATCTATGTTCGATGCCCCCATGAGGAAGTTCGAACGGCATTGGTAAAGAATCTTGCAGAAGAATGCACCGGATATGAAACTCAAACCGATGCACACCCTGAGCTCCTACTACAATTCGCCCAAGCCCTTGGATCTGACACTGATGCGATCAAGGCAGCTGAACAAAGACCAGCAGGACGAAGAGTTACTGACTATTTCGAATTTATGGGCCTCTGCCGTGAATGGTTCGTCCCTCTATCCGCAATAGGAATTGGACTTGAATCCTTTGTACCAGAGACATTTACGCGAATGGTTGCTGCCTTCAAAGACAACTACGGAATGTCGGATCAAGATGTCATTTTTTGGACTATGCACATTCTTGCTGACCAAGACCATGGAGACGAAGGAATAGAGATGGTCGAAAATTACGCAATTACCGGCGAAGCGAGAAAAGCAGTGTTTGATGGCACCGTCGAAACCAGCAGGCTTTTTCATGATCTTTGGATGATTTACGAACAAGCATAACTCACCCACAAAGGACTCCTCTATGGAAACTTCTACCGACCCAAGAGACCAGAAAGCTCACGACACTCCTGAAATCATTGCAGAAGGACTCAACCGGAGAGGACACGTTGTAACTTCATGGGAGAAACTCGGACAAGTCTGGATGGAGGAAACAGGTATTGAGACAACACAATACCGGATCGGACTCCCTACCGAAGACTCTTCGCCTACGGTCTTCAAAGTCTATTTTCCTCCAAATTGTAGAGTGGAAGCCCATACCCATCCATGCGACTATTCAGAAATTATTCTTCAGGGAAGTCAGAAAGTCAGCGGGAAGTGGCTCCATGAGGGAGACATAAGAATCGGATTGGCCAATCGTGGCTATGGACCTTTGATTGCCGGAGATGAAGGAGTCACTGTATTAGTAATCTTCAAAAATGGCCATTGGCTTCCAGTCCAAATTGGTGCCGGTGATGGAAGCACCATAAACGCTGAGAAACTTCTTCAAGAATATAGCGCCGCTGATTCGGGCCCTGTCGGAACTCAATAAGTTATTGCCCTAGTCGGACATAGGACTGCAGCTTCTTCAAGCACATCAGCATATTTAGTATCAGGTTTATCAATCAAGACTTCGCCTAAGTCATCGTCCCCTATAACAAAAATCTCGGGCTCCAAACGAACACAATACCCGGTCCCTTGACAAATAAGTTTGTCAATCTTGACATGTAGTTCGGGATTTGACATTTGTAGTTATAAATTCCGTAAGATCACAGGAAATGTTCCATATGCGTCGTGATAGCTTAACTCTGTAAATGCCGGCATTTCAGCTGGATCTAACTCGATACCAGCTTCAAAAAGCGCTAATGCGATGTTTACCAACGTTCCGTCAGTTCCTTCATCTCCATCCGTCCTTGCAGAAAGTCCAGTAACTAATGTGCGGCCGATACAAGTATGCTCTCCTCCGCCGAATGCGAACCCCCATGGTTTAACTCCATCAGCTTCTCGATAAGGGTCAAATGATTTTGCATCCTCACCAAAGACTGAAGTGTCACGATTCGCTGGGGTGAATAAACATGCGACGCGCTCCCCTTCAGCTATTTCTGTTCCATCACTTAGGACTACGTCCTTTAATGCGATTCTTAGCAAAGCAGGAGAGGGCAAATGAAGACGTATCGCTTCATGTCCTGCACGTTTTAAAAATTCCCGATCAAATCTCTTTTCGAAGTCTTCGGGATGTGCTTCAAACCACTCGTGGAGATGCATCATCATATGCGGAACAGCATGTGTGGTCGTTTGACTTGAAGCAACTGTATACAAGGTCGCTTCCCTTAACGGCAATTCGTCATCCCAGTCGTCGTTCCAATGAAGATACATCAAAGTGAGTAAATCTCGAGGTAGATCATTCTCAGAAATATCACCTGCTTGGAATGCCGAAATAAGTTCACGGCGACGCTCTACGGATGGCCCATAGAATTCTTCGACAAACCCAGCTCGTATCTCTAGGATTCTATCAATAACCTCACCGTGGTCTTCGGTTGACCATTCAACGGTTGCTCCGGTTCCTAATTGTTCAACATACGTTCGAAAGGCATCTGTACGCTCGGGAGTGTCCACTCCATCTATCCCAGTTGTGACGGCAGATATTCTAGCCAGCATATTGCGGACTAGCAGACAAAGATCTGCTCGGACAATTCCGTCTTCGCCTCTATTTCGCTCACATTCCTCAAGGGATTTAGCTATTAATGGGAGTAGCTCTTCTCGTTCATAATACTCAAGAGCTTCTTTACGGAACAGCGGCGCTTCAAGTCTTCGCCGGTCGAAATGTTCTCCATGGTCAATAGTTAGTAGCGACCTACCAAAGAACGGCTGGCTTTCCTGATGAGAACCCTGCCGAAAATCTTTTGACTTTAGAATTTCATCTACAGATTTGTAATCAACGAAATGTTGGATGCCCACGATATGCGGGGGCGGTTCCATATCTCTTATAGTTTCCATATCTTCTCCAATCTTCTGCGTCAGATTAGTAGTTTGGAAATTAGCATGCGGACTAGCTATTAGTCCACACTCAATATCGCTGCGTTAAAATATTGCGCCCCGGAGCCAGCTCCAGTAACCAAAGCTGTCTCAGCTTTTTGCACTTGCCCCGTCCCAGCGGTTCCTCGAAGTTGCTGAACTGCTTCGACAACCTTTAGCGTTGGCCCTCCCCAACCTGTGTGGCTAAAAGACAGCAAACCGCCGTCTGTGTTTGTCGGATAGTTCCCATTAAGTCCAATTCCATTCTCATGAATAAACTCAACTCCTTCGCCTTCCTCGCATAAACCCATGACTTCAAATTGTCGAACAACTTCCCAAGTGTTTATATCGTAAAGTTCGAAAAGATCTATGTCCGTTGCTGTTAGACCTGCAGTAGAAAAAGTCCGTGAGAAGGCGTCTTTGCCAATGTTTCCTACTTCATCGTAACGAGGGGGGTTCACATATTGCTGCCTGTACCATTCGGAGCTCCCAGACAGAATCTTTACAGGCTTATTGGGACAATCTCTAGCCCTTTCACTAGTTGTAACTACGACTGCTGATGCACCTTCTGTCGCGAGACAAAGATCGAGAAGGTGAAATGGCTCGCAAATAAGTGGAGAGTCTGTAATATCTTCAGCTACATATGGGCCACGGCCATACATGACCGCCTTAGGATTAACCGATCCGGCATTTCGGATTGTGGCTGCTATTTCAGAGAGCCGATGTCGATTTGGTTGATATCGTTGGAAATACACTTGTGCGATAAGTGCGAAATGCGCTGCAGTGAATAGCCCCCAAGGTGCTACAAATTCATTATCCGGGCGCGTGTACGAGGCCAGATTGGAATTACCTAACACTCCTGCCTGCCCGCCAAAAACGACAGCAACTTCACACAATCCAGCTGAAATAGCAGCTGCTGCATCGAGCACACCTGGAACGCCTTGAGGATACGTGTCGCCGACCCAACGGAAGGAAGAACCGAAAATTTCTGTCCAATCTACAACACCAGGATCAAATGATGTCCCTCCGGGCCCAGGCCAACGAGCAGCGATTCCATCAATATCCGATAATTGCATCCCTGCATCTTCAAGCGCTAATTTCATTGCTTCAACACATATTGAAATACTCGTTGAATTCAGTGACTTGGCCTGGTCTGTTAAGCCGATACCAGCTATCGCAGCGTTGAGCGCCATTAGACTTGCCTACCTTCTCCCCAGAACTTTTCCCTAATAACGTTCTTAGCGATTTTACCTACTGCGTTTTTCGGGAGGGAGTCCCAGATTTCGACACGTTCAGGTATTTTTATTGACGTGAGTTCCGAAGTTAGACAATGGAGTCTAAGTTCGTCGCTTTCGACTGATGCGCCCTCTTTAAGTGCCACTATGGCTATTATTGCTTCGCCCCATTCTGAATCTGGAACACCTATAACAGTTGCTTCAAGAATTTGATCGTGCCTGTACAAAACATTTTCTATTTCTGTAGGGGCAATATTTAAACCACCTCTAATAATCAGATTCTTTTTCCGATCGACAATGAAAATGAATCCATCTTCGCTCACTTCCGCAATATCACCTGAATGCATCCATCCATCAACCAGTACTTCCTGAGTTCGTTCTGGGTCTCTGTAGTAGCCCTTCATCACATGAGGTCCAGCAAAAATAACCTCACCCCTTTCCCCTATTCCAACGTCATCTCCGATCTCACCAAATAGGCTTCG
>CABZWT010000005.1:0-41094 GCA_902529525.1 Actinomycetota bacterium | reverse complement strand
GCCAAGTTATCGGCGTTCCTATTGAAGCGACAGGAAAGCGAATGGCTGAAGTCCTTAAAGCAACCGGAACAGAACTAGCAATGGTCGTCACAGGAGATGGTGGTTTAGATGAACTATCGATCACAGGACCCAACACTATTCACACCGTGACCCCCGATGGCATTACGACCTCACAAGTTTCACCAGAACAAGTCGGCCTAAAGAGAGCAACCGAAGAAGAGATCTACGGAGGCGATGCCAAGGTAAATGCCCAGATTGCATTCCAGGTTCTTCAGGGTGACCCTAGCCCTAAACGAGACATTATTTCTCTAAACGCCGGCGCAGGGCTTGTCGTTGCAGGGATCGCTGAAAATCTTGTTGAAGGAGTAGAAAGAGCAAACGCTGCTATTGATTCCGGGGCTGCCCTCAAATGTTTGAACAACCTACAAATACTTACAAAGAGCATGGGCGATAATGACTAAAGTCAGACGGTATAAATGCTTAGCATGCGGAAACCTAACACGATTCGATGTTATACGAAGAGAGAGAGTACGAGAATTTCATCACTTCACCACTGGTGGTGAACTAAATGTGGAAGATACAGAAACGCTAGAAGAAGCCATCGAGTCGTCTATTTGCAGATGGTGCGAAAGCAGTAAAGACGTAGTCGAAATATAGATACTTTCCATCGGGTGATCTCAAAAAACTGTCACACCTTGCATGTAGTCTCCAACCATGAAAGAAAACCACATATCTATTGATTGCAGAACGTGCATTATGAAAGACACAGTTACATGCTCAGATTGCATCGTAACTTACATCTGTGACCGGAAGCCTGAAGAAGCAGTTGTCATTAGTATGGAAGAATGGCGCTCTATGCGTTCTTTGAATAAGGCCGGGCTTTTGCCAGAGTTACAACACAAACAAAGTCAAAACTCTGTGTACTAATACTGCAAATAATACAAAATATCTGCGACTATTAAACAATGCCATCAATACCTACGGTCACAGAGCTACGGAAAATCGGTATAGAGCATGGCCTGGACTCGATAGGGTTTGCTAAAGCAGAGGTCTTCACCTCCACAAAGAAACATCTAGTTGAACGAAAACGGCAAGGCCTTCATGGGGGCATGCAATTCACCTATCGAAATCCAGAACGTTCAACGGACCCAACCAGGACTCTAGAGGGAGCCGAAACATTAGTCGTTGGAGCTCGATCCTACTGGCGCAAGCGTCCAAAAGTAACGAATAGTAATGAGCCACTAGGGAAAGTAGCTCTATACGCTCTTGAAGATCATTACCAGCTATTACGGGACGGCTTGGAGGCAATCGTTCACCTTTTAGATCAACATGGTTTCAATTCAAGAATCCTCATAGATGACAACGCCCTCGTTGATCGCGAAGCGGCCTATCGAGCCGGTATCGGCTGGTATGGAAAGAACACAAACCTTCTGCTTCCGAACCGGGGAAGTTGGTTCGTTTTAGGGTCAATTATCACAGACGCAAAATTTCCTCCTGACATTCCAGAAGAAAGAGGATGCGGCACATGCTCGAGATGTATTCCAGCTTGCCCAACCGAGGCAATTACCGCTCCGGGAGTTCTAGATGCTAACAAATGTCTAGCTTGGCTCCTGCAATCAGAAGGCCAGTTCCCAATAGAATTTCGCGAAGCTCTAGGAGATCGAATCTATGGCTGTGACGACTGCCAAATATCTTGTCCAGTAAACCGGATAGAAGAAAGAGCCCATGAAAAGCCCGTGTCAAAAAGTCTTAGTGGTCCAGTCTTTATTCATGAGATGCTCGAAATGTCAGATGAAAAACTGATAGAAAGATTCGGGAGATGGTATATCCCAAAGAGAGATCCAAGATATCTTCGGCGTAACGCCCTTGTCGTTTTAGGAAACGCATCAAAAGGATCTTCGCACAAGACGAGAAAAATACTCAGACGGTACCTTCGCGACAATGATAATATGATACGTAGTCATGCTGTTTGGGCTGCAAAGCGCCTTAAATTGGACGATCTCACAGGAGACATGAAAGATGACCCATCGCCGCTAGTTCAGGAAGAACTACAACGAGAGGTGAGCTGGAATAAACGAAAATAGTTCGAGCAAAAAATAAAAAACGAAGGCATTCTTGATACGTGCGACATTTATTAGTTACTAATGACTATCCCCCAAAAGTCGGAGGGATTCAATCCTATCTATGGGAGATCTATAGAAGGTTGCCGCAAGATAAGGTCGTTGTCTACACCACACCTCATCCAGATTCTGAGTCATTTGATCAGAAACAAACACATAAAATAATCAGAAGTAAGCAGCGTGTTCTCCTTCCTACACGGCAAGTGGCAAACCAGATACGATCATTAGCAGAGGTTGAAAACATTGACTTCATTATGTACGACCCAGCAGTTCCCATCGGGATACTCGGCCCCAAAATCGGAATCCCTTATGGGGTAATTCTTCATGGGGCAGAAGTCACCATTCCTGGAAGAGTACCAATAGCCCGATCTCTAATCGCAAACGTGCTTCAACACGCCAAGCTTGTAGTTACAGCTGGTGATTACTCAACGAAAGAAGCAATACGAGCTGCGAAACAAAACCTTCCTGTCTGTGTTATTCCACCTGGCGTCGACATAGATAGGTTTAAGCCTCTTGATGAGCAGGCTAGATCAACCATCCGTGAACGCTTTAACTTTAAGGATGACGATGAAGTGATTTTAACCTTGAGCAGGCTTGTGCCGAGAAAGGGCATGGATGTGTTAATTTCTGCGACTTCGGAACTGATGAAAACCAGGCCCAGAGTCCATCTTTTAATAGCTGGTACTGGTAGAGATTTACGTCGCCTTAAAGCACTTGCCCAGTCGAATAACGCGCCAGTAACGTTCCTTGGTTTTGTGTCTGATGATCAAGTAGCAGAGCTCTATGGAATGGCTGACGTCTTTGGCATGATATGCCGCGTGCGATGGGGAGGTCTAGAGCAGGAAGGTTTTGGAATAGTATTTCTTGAAGCAGCAGCCTGTGGGGTACCACAAATCGCAGGAAGAAGCGGTGGGGCTGATGAAGCAGTTCTGGAAGGGGAGACTGGTTTTGTTGTCGATAACCCAACAGACTCTAATGCTGTTAAACAAGCATTAGAAAAGCTTCTCACAGACTCAGAAACTAGGCAGGAGATGGGGAGGAATTCACGCGCACGCGCTGAGAAGGAATTCTCATACGACTACTTAGCGATAAAATATTGGGAAGCTCTCTTATTGCAGCAGCAATAGAGCCCACCCAACTGGGATTTTAAGATCATGAAAAAAAATTATGAAGCAGCCTCGTGGATGGGAACAATCGTTTTTCTTATCTGTGGATTTCTAGCGACTGTATTTAAGTCTCTGGAAATCGCATATGTTGTTCTCTCGCTCTCAATCTTTTGTATAGGATTGGTGCTGAGCTCGATTGCCTTTTTAAGATCCTTGGAGTTAAGCCGTCATCAGACTGTTACTACCGGAGATTTATTTCTTCTATCGATGTCCTTCCCTAGGCGCAATCGAATAATCCTGTGGGGCTCCTTTTCAGTGAATCTGATAGCGGGGATTTTCTTTGCTGCTCTTTCATCAAGTACGAACTTCGCCTTCGGTATCCTTGCCTCTGTGTATCCAATTGGTAATCTCAATATGTGGGCAATTTCCCACACGTCTTTTACAGGAAGACAAAATACATCAATCGATAACGAGAGTGATGATTATGAGTGATCATGCAAAACAAAAAACTGTTATTTCAGCAACTCCTCAACAATGTTTTGATGTCATAACTGATTTCGAGCATTACCCAGATTGGGCGTCAGATATAAAAGTAGCCACGATAGTTGCAACTGACAACGAGGGCAGGGGAGGAGATGTTCAGTTTCGGGTTGCAGCTATGGGAAGAAGTACGACATATACGCTCAGGTACTATTACGGTAGTAACCCTTTGCGAGTCGCATGGAGGCAGATCGAAGGAGATATAACTAGAAAACTTGAGGGTGAGTACGAGTTTCTTCCTATCAATGGAGGGGCTGAGACCGAGGTAACCTACCATTTGGCTGCAGACTTGGCCATCCTTATCCCAGGCTTTGTTAAACGAAGAGCAGAGTCACGTATTATCAGGGCAGCATTAGAGGATCTTCGAAAAAGAGTAGAAGTAGTAGTGTCGTCGTGAACCCTAAGGGCCCCATTTCTTTGGGGTTTGATATTGGTGGGACAAATATACGTGGTGTTGGACTTCGTCCCGACCTTTCTTTCGGAGGCGTAATCTCACAGCCTTGCGAAGATGATCACGAAAAAATTATCGAATCATTAATTGATATCGCTGATCAAATTCAACAAAGAGAAAGACTCGAAATAGGCTGTGTGGGTATCGGGGTAGCTGGATTTATAGACAGATCTGGAGTAGTTAGAACATCTCCAAATCTTTCGACCTTTAAGAATTTCCCCCTCCTTGAAAAGGTTCGTTGCGAGTTAGATGTTCCAGTGCTAATAGAAAATGACGCTACAAGTGCTACATGGGCTGAAGTCCAGTTAGGAGTCGCTCGAGAATCTGAAAACGTCATTATGGTTTGTTTAGGTACAGGCATTGGAGCTGGATTGTACTTTAATTCTGAACTACTTCGCGGTGCATCTGGATTTGCAGGGGAGGTCGGTCATATGACGATTGTGCCCGACGGTCTACCTTGCCCCTGCGGACGCTTGGGATGCTGGGAGCGGTACGCTTCAGGATCAGCTTTGGGAGATATCGCTGAAAAGCTTAGATCAGATGGGAGAATTGGTCCTCTTAAGGGGGGTGAGTCCGAAGCCGATAGGCCGGTTAGCAGCGAAAGAGTCGCTCAATTAGTGCTAAAAAACGATGAAGAAGCCATGAAGGTACTAGAGCATTTCAGTGACTGGTTAGCTATGGGCCTAGCGAATTTAGTTAATATCCTTGACCCGCAATTGGTAGTTCTAGGTGGCGGTATCACACAATTAGGCGACCACTTGCTGGATCCCGTAAGGAAGAGCTTCGGGAGGTTAACTCCAGAACGTTCACTAAGGTCGCAAGACTTGATTGTCCTAGCTGAATTTGGAAACAAAGCAGGTGCCATCGGAGCAGCCTTGCTAGCTAAGCAGTATCTACTAGCGCATAAGAGATAAACGAAGGTGCACGTCCCTTGCTAATAATGGAGATAGCCTGAGTTGATGGAGTTTCGGCGAATAGCAAATCTTCCCCCATATGTTTTTACAATAATTAATGACTTAAAGATCAAGGGGCGCCGTGAAGGTGATGACATTATCGATTTTGGATTCGGAAACCCTGACCTTCCATCTCCAAAGATTGCTGTCGATAAGCTCTGCGAAGCTGCGCAGAATCCCAGAAATCATCGATATTCACTGAGTAAGGGAATTCCAAAGCTTCGAGAAGCGATCTGCGGTTTATACCAGGAAACTTTCGGAGTTTCTCTTGACCCAGAGACTGAGGCGATTAACACAATCGGCGCTAAAGAAGGCTTATCTCATCTAATGTGGACTCTCGTTCAGCCAGGAGATGCTGTATTGGTTCCGTCCCCTTCGTACCCGATTCATTTGTACTCACCTCTCTTTGCTGGCGCAGAGGTTCGAGAGATTCCCCTTACAAGCGGATCTGATTTCTTTGAGGCTATGAGAGAGCGGTGGGAATATAGCTGGCCTCGCCCGAAAGTAATTTTGCTTTCTTTTCCACACAATCCAACCACCATGTGTGTCGATTTGGACTTCATGCAACAAGTAGTTGACTTTGCCAAAGAGAAGGAAGTTCTTCTCGTTCACGATTTCGCTTATGCGGACTTAGGTTTTGACGGATACCAGCCTCCCTCTATTCTCCAAGCAGATGGGGGTAAAGATGTCGCTGTAGAACTCTACTCAATGACAAAGTCATTTTCCATGGCAGGTTGGCGTGTAGCATTCATGCTTGGAAACAGTGAGGTTATTGCAGCCTTAGCAAAGATTAAATCTTATTTAGACTATGGAACGTTCCAGCCAATACAAATTGCAGCGACTGTAACAATTAACGAGGCAAGCGACCATCCTAAAGAAGTTAACAAGATATATCAAAGTCGCCGTGACGTATTGTGCGACGGTCTGAATAGGATCGGGTGGAGCATGGAACCTCCTAAAGGGACAATGTTTGCCTGGGCACCTATTCCTGAGCCATACAAGCATATGGGGTCCATAGAGTTTGCTTCTTGGCTGGTCAAAGAAGCGAAAGTAGCTACTTCGCCAGGAGTAGGATTTGGGCCAGGGGGAGAAGGGTATGTACGGTTTGCTCTGATCGAGAATGAACAACGTACTTCCCAAGCTATCCGCCATATAAAGAACACGCTGACGGATCTTTAGCGCTTAATCCACTAGCCGCTTATTGCCCAAGACCTACTGCGCTCTACAGCCTGAAGCCATCGAGCGTGAACTTTGTTAACTGTCAACCGGTCCATCTCTGGCTGCATCTGAATATCCAACTTCCATATTTCTGCAACCTCAGAAAGTGAAGTCCAAATGCCTACTGAAAGCCCAGCGAGGAATGCCGCACCAAGAGCAGTGATTTCCTTTGATTGGGGTCTAAGAACTGGAACTTGCAGCTGATCTGCTTGGAGCTGCAGAAGGAGGTCCATTACTGATGCACCACCATCAACCCTTAAATTCTGTAGTTGCTGATTTGAGGCAACTTGCATTGCCTCTATTACATCGCGCGTCTGATATGCGATTGATTCGATTACTGCTCGGGCGATCTCTGCTTTGCCCGTCCCACGAGTGATTCCTAGGAGTGTTCCCCGAGCTAGAGGGTCCCACCAAGGACTACCTAGGCCGGTAAATGCCGGAACGATAAAAACATCTCCTGTGTCTGAACATTGAAGAGCTAGAGATTCGAGTTCCGAAGTCTGAGAAATCATGCCCAATCCATCTCGTAGCCATTGAACTGTTGCTCCGGTGGAGAAGATAGAGCCTTCCAAAGCGTAGGTGGTAGTTGTCGTGTCGTTCCCCTCTAGAGTCCAAGCAATCGTAGACAGAAGGCCATCAACTGGATTAGGTAATTCTGCTCCGACATTCATCAGAATGAAAGATCCAGTTCCATATGTGTTTTTGGCGTCTCCTTTAGAAAATGCAGCGTGACCAAATAGGGAGGATTGTTGATCTCCTGCTATTCCTCTAATCGGGATTCCTTTACCGCAGGATGCTTCATTCCCTGTTTCCCCGAAATCGCCATTCGATGCTCTGACCTCAGGTAAACATGACTCGTTTACCCCAAATAAGTCAAGAAGTTCGCTGTCCCACCTCAGACTATTAATATTAAAAAGCATTGTGCGTGAAGCGTTTGAGGTATCAGTGGCGTGAACTTTTCCATCCGTTAGTTTCCATACAAGCCAACTATCGATAGTGCCAAAAACAGTGTTATTCCCTGCTGGTAAATTTTTCGAGATCCATTCAAATTTGGTCGCTGAAAAGTAAGGGTCGATTATTAGTCCTGTCGAGCCTCGTATGGTCGAGGCTAGTCCTTTCTCTTCGAGTTCTGCGCACCGAGAGGTTGTGCGTCTATCTTGCCAAACAATCGCCCGATGAAGAGGGAGCGAAGTTTCTCGGTCCCAAACAACTACAGTCTCGCGTTGATTGGTGATACCTATTGCAGCTATTGGAGCTGAAATACTTGAAACGACATCAGACATAGTGGCCTGAACGGCAACCCATATTTCTTCTGGGTCATGTTCAACCCACCCAGGTTTGGGGAAATATTGTTTGAACTCCTTATAGGAGGAGGAGACAATATCTCCACGGTCATTAACAGCTAGCGTCCGAACACCCGTAGTGCCTGCATCAATTGCGAGAATGATCGTCATAGTTTCTCCTGTCCTGTGTTTATTGCTATCCAACAACCGATACTTGGGGAGCGTAGCTAATGAACTGACTTCGCGTTAATGAATTTTGATCACCTTCATCTGGCGTCGGCCAAGTCTTTACTTCACTATTTATGGAAATAATCAAACTTGTTACGTCACCTGATTCGGTGACGCTCCAGACAATTTGAGCAAGCGCCTCCGTGAGTTGTTCTCCTTCAACTATTTCTAACCCTCCGGGTTCGAAATTAATTGTTGCAACCACTCCATCTACGCTTACTCCATCTAACGACAGTCCTACCGGAACCGCTGTGCTTAGAGCCATACTCGACTCGGCTTCAGTAGGGTTTGCTATGAGCTCGTTAATGAGATCTGTGATTCTAAGTTCGGATCCGGATAGTTCGCGCGTGACTGGGACTAACCGGCTGTCAGCGTCAAGTAGATAAATCGTAAAGGTTCGAGAGTCTTCACTCACCTGGGCGTCTGTTTGCGGCGTCGTATTCTCTGGAAGAGTTGACTGTATGGAAACGGGCGAAGAGTCTTGGGGGATTCCGCATCCTGAGATAACGAAGACAGCTAAGGGTAAGTAGGTAAATATTTTTTTCATTTGATTACCTTTGGGAGAGTGATCGTAAAAATTGAGCCATTCTCTCCATTCTCGTGACCACGAACGTTTACCTTCCCTCCGTGAAGTTTAAGGTGCTCTGCAACGAGTGAGAGGCCCAGGCCAGTTCCCGTTCCTTTTCCTCGTCGCCCTCCTTCTGCTCCTCGGGCGAACCTTTCAAAGATTGTGTTACGTTCTTCTTCAGGAATACCAGGCCCGTTGTCCTCGATTGAGATTTCGATATCGCTATTATGCTGCGTCACCGTTAATCTTGTCGCACCTCCAGCGTAATTAGTTGCATTTTCTAGGAGGTTGTTCATTACCCGCGCTAGTCGTCTTTTGTCTGCTTCGATTATCGTCTGATCGGCGCAATTAAGGAATTCGACTTGGAGAAGTTCGTGCCCTGACTGGATCGCAATTGCCCTAAGGAATTCTTTGAGTAAAAACCTCTCAAGATCCAACGCATTTGCATTAACTTCGTATCGCGAGATTTCTAGGAGGTCTTCTACTAATTGACGAAAACGCTCGAGGTCTTCGGTGAGAAGGTCAAGTGCAACTGATGATGCTTTATTGAAGGTATTTCTATCTGCGTTCAATACTTCTAGAGAGGCCATAATCGTTGTAAGTGGGGAGCGCAATTCATGCGAAACGTTGCTTGCAAATTTAGCGTCTGCTTGTATACGTTCTTCGAGGTTAGAAGCCATTTGGTTGAAGGAGTCAGTCAGTTGCTCCAGGTCGCGATCTCGTCCAACTTCTAATCGGGCGGTTAAATCACCTGTAGCGATAGCTCTGGCAGCTTGACCAACTTTTTCGACTGGAAGTAGCAACCTTCGAGAAGCGAAAGCCCCAATAGCTATTCCGAGAAGACAAATTCCAGCGCTCGTTACTATTAGGATCTGGGAGAGCGCATTTAAGGTGTCTTCAATATCGTCAAGTGGGGTTGCCTCGAAATATAAAGCGTCTCGTGCAGTTAGGGGAAACCCTATTACAAGGACGGGGGTTCCGTTACCTAGTCGATATTTCATTTTTGCTCCAGAAGATTCAGAAGCATTAACGAGGTTCAATAGTTCAGCGTCGATATTTCCGGGAGCTTCGAATAGAACTGGATCAGCGGAAATCCAGTTGTTGTCAAGTCGTATGGCTGGAGTGGATTCAGCTCTAACTCCTCGAAGATTCGAAAGAAGGTCGCGGGCCGTTCCTGTATCAGTTTCTTCTATTATTCTTCTTTGGGCTTGGTTCGCGTTTACCGTGGCGACACTTTGAGCACTCTGTTCTCGCGTTTCTAGCAAGTTATCTCGGACAAGTAAATAAGTAACAATTGAAAGCACTGTCGTTAGGACCAAGGCTCCAAGTCCAAATGCCAAAGTAACTCTCGCTCTGAGACGAACACCGCGCCTAAATTGAATGGCCATTGATGGTTATCCTTGAAGTTTGTAGCCAAAACCTCTGACTGTGATTACATAACGCGGTTTTGCATCTTCTGGCTCTATTTTTTTTCGAAGTCGGCGAATATGGACGTCCACAAGTCTTCCATCGCCGAAATAGCCTCGCCCCCATACTCGCTCGAGTAACTCATCCCTGCTGAACACTCGCCCAGGCGCTGATGCTAATTCTATAAGTAGCTGAAATTCTGTTCGTGTTAGGTGTGTCGCTTTATCTCCGACGATTACCTGCCCTTGGTCAGGAAGTATCTTAAGGTCGCCAAACTCAAGATTGCTGAGCTCTGTGGTTGGAATGCGGACTCTTCGGAGGAGGGCCCGTATCCTTGCACTTAGCTCTTTAGGCGCGAAAGGTTTTGTCAGGTAGTCATCGGCGCCAGCTTCTAAACCAGCAACCACATCGTGCGTGTCATCTCTGGCTGTAACCATAACTACGGGAATGTCGCTTTGTCTTCGAACAGTCCTGCAAACTTCAAAGCCATCTATTCCTGGGAGCATGATGTCTATAAGGACGATGTCAGCATCAGCTTCTGGAAAGACCTGAAGGGCTTCCTCACCACTTCGTGCTTCTACAACCTCCCACCCTTCGTTCTCCAAGGCAAGTCGAACAGCAGTTCTGATTCGTTCGTCATCCTCGACCACAAGTACCTTGGTGCCCATTTCAACATAATAGAGGCAAAGGCTGCGTCGAGTTAAAAGTAGGGCATTAAATATCTACGAATTAACATTTAGCGCAGCTGAATAAAGGAGAGACATAAATTGCTCCTCAATCGAAGGATTAACTGCAAGCGTCAAGTTTTTACCAGCAAAATCGCTCACTAGAACTGTAGTGGCTCCAGCTTCAGAGGCTATTAGCATGCCAGCAGCGAAGTCCCATTCGTTTAGTCCAGTTTCAAAAAAAGCATCGACTCTACCTTTAGCCACAGAGCATAGATCGATCGCAGCACTTCCCATCCTTCGTATATCGGCTATATGGGGGATAATGCTTATAAGTATTTCGGCTTGAGTGATTCGATCTGCATCTTTATAACTAAACCCTGTAGCTACAAGCGCTGTTTCTAATGTGGTCGATGTTTCTAGAGTGATTCTTTCTTCGTTGCATCTCGCCCCATGCCCCATAGCAGCATCAAACACTTCTCCACGACTCGAATCGACAACAGCTCCAGCTACAACTTCATCTCCTACTTTTGCTGCAACAGATGGGCCGTACCCTGAATGACCATAAATAAAATTTGTTGTTCCATCGATAGGGTCGATAACCCATTGAACATTTGATCGGCCTTTCTCTGATGCTCCTTCCTCTCCCAAGAATCCATCTTGCGGGCGCGCGTCCTTGACTATGCTCACAATAAGGGCTTCAGCCTGCTTATCGGCTTCAGTAACATAGTCTGAAGAGCTTGACTTAATATTCTGAAGCGCTTTATTTCCATTCTCCTGAAGGATGTAATCACTGGCTTGTTTGGCAGCGTCATTAGCGATATTTCGCAATTCAATAAAATCGATATTAATTTCTGACTTTGAAGGCATGGGTCTACTTTGCGCCTTTATTGTTTTTAGTTCTCCATTCCGTCACTGCGCGAAGAACCAGAATTGAAACAATTCCGACGCCTCCCGCCCCGACTAGCGCTCCGATAATCGCACTAATTCCCGACAGATTTGAACATCCTTCAGAGCACTGAAGGTCTGTGAATGCATAACCTATAAGTCCTCCACATAGACCACCGATCAAAATTGCAACGAAAGAAAACACTTGGATACGACGTGGTGGAGCTGTAAACAAATGATCTGCCTTGGGGAGTTCCAGAGAGTTCCCTTGGAACTTGGCAACGCCCTTCTCGCTGGATTTCTGGTTTTCGTTGTTTTCCTGCATTGCTCTCATCGTATCGGTTCATTTAAGATCTAATGCCAGCAAAACGTTCCTGGTGCTGCTTGAATTAGAGTAAGAACCGGACCAAGAGCGTAGAAAATGACTTCACATATTTTGCATGTAGATATGGATGCTTTTTTTGTTTCCGCTGAGCTAGTTAGGAGGCCTGAGCTGCGCGGCCAACCTGTAGTTGTTGGAGGAACTGGAGGCCGAGGGGTCGTGGCAGCTGCTTCGTATGAGGCTCGCTCATTTGGAATATTTTCCGCTATGTCGACATACCAAGCTCGGCGTCTCTGCCCACGAGCTATCTTTCTTCAGGGCGATCATTCCTATTATGCAAGTGTTAGCTCAAAGGTTATGGAAATTTTCGAACGCTATACACCTTTAGTTGAACCAATTTCTTTAGATGAGGCTTTTCTAGATGTAGGGGGCAGCATTCGGTTGCATGGCTTACCTTTTGAGATAGCTCAGTCAATCAGAAGAGACATTAATCATGAGCAGGGCCTTAGTTGTTCTGTGGGGATAGCGCCAAACAAATTTTTAGCTAAATTAGCTACAGAGGAAGCGAAGCCGAGTCCTGGTCCTAAGGGACCTATTCCTGGGCTAGGAGTAAAAGTCGTCGATGAAAATGAAATCCAAGAATTTCTTGACCCGCTCCCAGTTCGTTCGCTTTGGGGTGTAGGTCCAGTAACAGTTGCCCGTTTGGATCAGATGGGGGTGACGACTGTATTTCAGCTTCGAAGTTTTCCGCGCGATAGCTTAATTCAAGCCCTAGGGAAAACACTGGGTGCACACTTACATCGTCTAGCCCATGGTGTTGATGAGAGAAATGTGGAAGCGAACCAATCTGCTAAATCTCTTTCTCATGAGGAGACGTTCTCTGAGGATCTTCACTCGGAGCAGAGAATCAATACTGAAATTTTCCGTATGGCTGACGCTGTAGGTAAGCGCTTACGTGGGCTAGGTTTTTTAGGGGCGACGGTGAACCTCAAAGTAAGATTGAAGGATTTCTCAACTTTCACTCGGTCAGTTACCCTCCTAAATCCCACGGACAGTGGGAAAGTTATTGGAAAGAATGCACTCAGTCTTATAGGGGATATTGACCTATCGAGTGGCGTTCGACTATTGGGTGTCGGAGTGCAAAGTTTGACAAAAAGTGATCTGGGTTTACAGCTTTCTTTTGATGATATTGGAAAGGATAGGCCTGAATGGCGAGATGCTGAAGATGCTATTGATCAAATACATGAAAGGTTTGGTTCGCAGTCAATAGGGGCAGCCAGTACCTTGACAGAGAAGGGGATTCGACCAAAAGAAAAAGGCTCGCAGCAGTGGGGGCCCTCTAATAACTAAAGAAGTAATTGGTTTCGCGTTGTTGATAGCAGATGATTGTGCGATGATGGAGATATGCCACTTTCCGATGATGAACAGAAAATTCTTACCCAGATAGAGCAGCAATTACACGAAACAGATCCAGACCTGGCGAATGAAGTAGCTACAACCACTGTCTATACTCATGCGGCAAGAAATATTAAGTGGTCTGTGCTTGGTTTCATCATTGGTCTAACGGTTATTGTGTTGACTCTGTCCATTAGCTTTTGGCTGGCATTTTTAGGATTTGCCATCATGCTCGCAGCCGCACTCTATTTTGAACAGAATATGCGGAAACTGGGCAAAGCCGGAATGAACCAACTATCGATGAGGGTTGGGTCAGGGGGACTCCGAAATGCAGGCGAACGGAATCCATTCCTTAGGAGATTACGTCCGGAGGATCCTGAAAGTTAACCACTTCCTTGCCTTTGTTTTTTTGAAGGCTCGCTACTCTGTGCCGGTTTAATGAATTAAATTGGCTAGTGTGAGGTTGTATGAAAAATCTACTTAGTCGCGGATCGGTTGCAATTATTGGAAAACCGCACTTGTGGAAAGTTGCCATTACGCAGCTGTGGCGTATTCGGAAGAACGGCTGGTATAAACAGTTTCCCTTTCTTCCCCTTCCAAATAAAAAGTATATTAATTTCCGTCTTCTTACCGCATATGGCGATGAAGATCCTGCAGAATTTTTCAAAAGCGACTTGGTCACATATTTAAAGTGGTGTAGGGGCTGGAGGATGTCGAGCAAGTGAAAGTGGAAGAGGCGCCGTTAGTCAATGGCGTCCCAGGGTGGATTGCTTATCATAAGACCGGAGACGTTCAAGCTCTACATTCTCTAGAGAATATGGATTGGAGTTTGCCAGCACTATGGGTGATGGCACCCACAAACTCGAGTCTTGTTTTGGGAAGTTCACAAGATGATGCTTGCATAGACTATGAATATGCCGAGAAGATAGATGTTGGGATAGCTAGACGAAGGACTGGCGGGGGAGCAGTTTTTGTAGATCCGGAGACTTTATTTTGGGTCGATTTGTTTATCCCTCGAGGTCACCGCCTTTGGAACGATGATATAGGAGCGGGATCAATCTGGATGGGTGCAGTCTGGAAGGATGCTTTGGGTTCGTTGGGAATCGACTGCCATATGCACGATAGGCCTTTTGTCAAAGACTCGTTAGCAGAGTTAGTTTGCTTTGGCGGCCGTGCCCCAGGAGAGCTTTTGATTGGCGGGAAGAAAGTATTGGGTATCTCCCAGAGGCGGACAAGGAAAGGTGTCAGGTTTCAATGTGCGCTAGCTTTGGGGTGGAGGCCGGAGGAATGGGTTAACTTGTTCACCAATGCGTCTACCAAAGATTTGGAATCAGCAATCCTTACAGCCGGAACATGCGTACGGCTTGATAAGCCTGAAGTCTTACATGGATTCATGCAAGCTCTAGTTCGCTCTTAAAGCGCTTTAGTGAACCCATCCAATTAATAAGAGATCGGTTGGTCTCGTTCGCTAACGCTTCACGATGATTCAGCTTCCCCTTGAGACTCTGTTCCCTATTTTTTGCTGTAAATGGTTGAATGTGGGGAGATATGGGTTAAAGTGGGAGAAATAGGAGAAAGGGATCTCCTATAGAGGATTATCACTTTTCGGACTCAGCGGAGCCCATTGAGTAGTGGTAGGGGACATAATGTTTACAGGGGAATACGAAAGACTTTTAGATGAAAAGGGGCGACTGGTTCTTCCACCGACCTTCCGCCGTCATCTTGTCAATGCAGCCTTTCTCACCAAATCACTAGAAGATCCCTGCCTGTTGGTTTATAGCGAAGAAGAGATTGGGAAAGCGGCTGCACGCCTTATAGAGCAAGTCAAAAAAAACCAAGTCCCACCTCATGCGCAAAGAAGATGGGCGGCGAGTATTAGTGAGGTTCGCTCAGATGGTCAGGGGAGAATCGCTATTCCTCCAAAACTGCGGGACCAAATAGAGCTGGAACGTGAAGTTATTTTGATCGGTGTAATAAACCGTGCAGAAATTTGGACTCCAGAAAACTGGAAGAACGTTGAAGAGGCAGCAGAGATACAACCCAATGAGAGCCAATGGCTTTAGGGGCAAAGGGATTTAGAAAAATACTCAATGAAAGCAGGATCGATTTACAGCAAAGTTGAACGAAATAATACTTACCCGCTTATGGGCAGCCTTCCGGTTTATAAGATGCGAGCCTCTACTCCGCCCGCTTGTCATCTAGTCCGCTCGGGGAGAAATCCCGACGAACGCATATACACCGGGGGGCTGCCGGTAAGCGATAAAGAAAGAAGCCCACGCAGTATGCGATTTAGTTCTCCAGCAAACGGGTATCCCCTGGATCCGGCAGTCGGTTCATCCGGCTGCCGGATCACCCGTATAAGCTCTAGTGGCTATTCGCATCAGCCCGTAATGCTAAGCGAAGTTCTCTCGATACTGGGTCAACTTCCTTCAGGTTATTTTCTTGATGCCACTGTTGGAGGGGCTGGGCACTCTAGAGCGCTATTGGAACTCAGAGAAGACCTCCATTTAGTTGGTATCGATCAGGATCAAGAAGCTCTTCTTGCAGCCCATAAGGTACTTTCCCACTTGGATGGCCGATTTGATCTTGTTCATGAGCGGTTTGATCGAATCGACAAAGTTCTAGATGGATTAGGGATAGACAAAATTTCAGGCGCATTGTTTGACTTGGGTTTGTCGTCTTACCAGCTTGACACTCCGTCACGGGGATTTTCATTTCGATCTGACGGGCCACTGGATATGAGAATGAATGCGACAACAGGTCTTAAAGCGGAAGACATAGTCAACGGCTCTACTTTTTCGGAACTATCTCGAATACTCAGGCAATATGGCGATGAAAAACACTCTAAAAGAATTGCTAGAGCAATAATCGAAGCGAGGCCATTGGCCACCACGTCTCAATTAGCTGAAGTGGTAACTGCCGCAATGCCATCAGCTTCCAGAAAGTCTCCAGGGCATCCTGCACGGCGAACGTTCCAAGCGATCAGAATCGCAGTTAACAGTGAGATAGAGATTATCGATTTAGCGCTAAACAAGATAATTAGTCGCTTAAAGCCAAACGGTAGGTGTGTAGTTATTTCCTATCATTCTGGAGAAGACAAGGTAGTCAAACGAACATTACGAACCGCAGCTGGATTAAAAAATACAGTTCCGAAGCACCTCCCAAAGCCAACAGACAGTGCAGCGATTCGACTACTAGCTCGTACTGGTCAAACACCTTCAGAGAATGAGTTGATACAGAATCCTCGATCTAGCTCAGCGCGTCTTCGTTGGTTTGAAAAGGTCGGGAGCTGATATGGCTATATCTTCCCAGGTTTTAGAATTGGATAGAAAAAAACGAAACCAGAAAGCCAATTTACGTGTTCTTTCCAAACCTAGGCCATGGATTTGGGGGTTTCTATCTGCGATGGTTCTACTAATTGTTCTGGGAATTTTTGTCAGAGTGGGCTTTAGCGCCCTAGTCGTTAATAATCAGAGAAGCCTTGATAGGACAATCACGATGATAAGTGACGCAAGTGATGTCAATAGGGCCCATCGCTTCAATATTTCTGAACTTGAGTCCGCTCAAAGAATATACAAAATAGCATTCGCCTCCCCAGAAGAATTAATAGAAGGTGATCTTCATGGGCTTGGCATGATCACACCTTCACAAGTCAAGTATCTAACAGCATCAAGTCATATATCTCAGGAAAGATGGAAAGATACAACGGTTTCAGAACTAGACAGTGGCGTAAATGGCTAGGATCAACTTTTCGCTACAAGAAAATTGGCGGTTGGTTGTACTCATAGCGTTCTTCTTCATATCTGCTGTCGCATTGGGTTGGAGACTTTTTCATATTCAGGTACTTACTTCTGACCGAAGAGTCCAATATGGCGTAGAACAACGAATGTATGAGAGCATTACCGAAGGTGAACGAGGACGAATTCTTGATAGGAATGGAGCCCAACTCGCAATGTCGTTTCCTCAGCCGATTATTCATGCTGACCCTAAAGTAGTCGGAGAGCTAGCAATAGAGTATGCGCAGATTCTTGAGCCGATAATCAATAGAAAATCCAAATATATTCTTGCGGAACTCACGAGAGAAACAAGATTCAGCTATCTCCAAAGAGAAGCAACGCTTCAAATGCAAGCATCTGTAGAAGATTTGAATCTCGTTGGAGTCTATATTGATGAGGAGCCAAGGAGACATTATTTATCAGGTAGTTACTTTGCTAGAGGGACGATAGGGCAAGCTGGAGTTGATAATCAAGGGGTGTCCGGAATTGAGCTGCAGTACGATGAATATCTAGCAGGAGAACCGGGCCTAGAAGTAGCTGAACGCAATCAATTTGGGGGAACCATCCCCAATGGGAGAATACAAATTGAACCGGCAACTCAAGGCGCAGATATTTACTTAACGCTGGACCGGGCTCTCCAAGCACAAGTTGAACTAGAGCTGAGTACGGCAATAGAAACAATGAGTGCTAAAGGGGGAGTGGTTATCATATCTAAACCTGCCACAGGAGAGATTCTTTCCATGGCATCTATGGTGACGACCGAAGATGGAGAAATAGTTACGACCTCTGACAATAGGGCAGCCACATGGGTATATGAACCTGGCTCAGTAATGAAATCAATGACATTCGCAGCGGTAGTTAACGAGGGCTTAGCTCATCCAAATACTGTTAGAGCAATTGATGACTCTATAGAACTTTTCGACGAAGAAGAATGTGTCGGTGTCAAATACGACTGTACATTTACTGAGCTTGGCCTAACCTACGGCACCCAAGAGATGACTTTAGAAGAAATACTAGTTAACTCTTCAAACACTGGGACGATTACATGGGCTCTTGACCTCGGCAAAGAAAGACTCCATCGGTATTTGGTAGATTTTGGGTTCAACCAGAAGACAGACCTGGACTTTCCGTATGAAGCTTCAGGTGTACTTAAAAGTCTCGAGAATTGGTCAGGCGTCGAAATCGCAACAACAGGAATGGGTCAAGGCATCGATGTGACTCCAATCCAGATGCTCAGTGCATATAATGCTCTGGCGAATGGCGGGGTCTACGTTTCGCCCCAGATCATATCGTCTATAGCTCATAGCTCTGGCGAGAAAGAGTACGTTGCAACAAGTCCTAGCCGTCGTGTCATTGGAGAGCAGGCAGCACGTGAAATGACGCAAATGTTAGCTGCGGTCGTTTCGAGAGGCACGGCGAGAAAAGCTGGAGTTCCAGGATATGCGATTGCTGCTAAGACTGGAACTGCTCGAAAAGTGCAACCAAATGGAACTTATGAGGATGAAGAGGGTCTCTACCGTTACGCATCAACCGTTGTTGGGTATTTTCCGGCATCTGCCCCGGAGCTATCGATGATTGTGATTATCGACGAGCCAACAGATAACTTTTACGCAAGTGAAACAGCGGCTCCACTGTTTGGTGATCTTGCGAGTTGGGCGTTACGCCATTATAAGATCTCTCCCTCATCTGACCTAGTCTATTCAGTCTCAACTCAAGGTGAGACAAGTAATTTGACAGTCGATGAATCTGGATCAGAGGGGGCTCAATGAATCTTGCTGAGATCCTCACAGAATACCAATCCACCATACCCCCAGAAGGGTTAGAGGTAATCGGATCAATCGATGGGCTAGAAGCAACCGGTTTAAGTTTCGATAGTAGAGAAGTCCAGACTGGCAATATATTCTTTTGTATCTCTGGCGGAACGCACGACGGCCATGAATATGTAATCCAGGCGATAGAACATGGAGCTGTTGCAGTTGTAGCTGAGAGAGAGCTCATGGTTTCAGTGCCCCAAATAATTGTCGAAGACACCCGAGAGGCTATGGGGTATATCTCGTGTATCTATTTTGGGTTTCCATCAAGAGAACTCGATGTTATAGGAGTAACTGGCACAAACGGGAAAACCACAACTACGCATTTGATCGCAGCAATACTTAAAACGGCGGGAATTTCCTGTGAATCTATTGGGACTTTAACCGGAGTGCTTACAACACCTGAGGCGCCTGATTTGCAAAGACAATTTCGGTCTCTGGTCGACGTCGGAATCAAATCAGTGGTGATGGAGGTTTCCTCTCACGCTCTATCGCAACATCGAGTCACTGGAACAGAGTTTGATATCGGAGTCTTTACAAACCTCAGTCAAGACCATCTGGATTTCCACAGTGATATTGAGGAGTACTTCGAAACAAAGTGCTTCTTGTTTGCAGCGAATCGATGTAAATCTGCAGTTGTTAACATCGATGACCCCTATGGCTTACGATTGGCTAAGCAAATTGATATCAAAACTTATAGGGCTTCAACAGACGCAATTGAAATAAAGGATGAAATCTTTACAGGATCAAGTATCATCTGGCGTGACCTGCCAATTGAACTTCAGATCTCAGGAAGATTTAACATTGAGAATGCATTACTAGCTGCCTCTACTTGTCTCCTTATGGGCATAGATGAAAACCAAATTGTGAATGGACTTGAAGCAGCTGAACCCGTCCCAGGAAGATTCGAAGTTATTGATGGATATGAAGGAGCTCCAACAGTAATCGTTGATTACTCTCACACACCTGCGGGAATAGAGAACGTCCTCCAAGCTGTCAGAAAAATTTCTCCTGAAGTTGGTCTAACAATTGTTTTTGGTTGCGGCGGGAATCGTGATAGCACTAAGAGGCCCAAGATGGCTCGTGCAGCCGAAATACACGCCGATAGAGTGGTCGTCACTTCAGACAATCCTCGTTATGAAGATCCTCTCGAGATAATTGATCAAACAATGTCTGGATTTGTTGATCCAAATTCGGTAATTGTGGAAGAAGACCGAGAGGCAGCTATTCAGCTCGCAATACAATCTTCAAACGCAGGCGAAGTCATCGTGATCGCTGGCAAGGGCGCTGAAACAACACAAGAGATCTGCGGTAAAGTCAAGCCATTCGATGACAGAGTTATTGCCGAAGCAGTTCTTCAGGGGGTCAAAGGATGATTCGCCTTTTATTTGCAGTTACGATTTCAGTCGGAATATCTCTTTTCGGGACGCGGTACTTGATTCGTTGGTTGACGACTAGAAAAATTGGACAACCTATTCGCGAAGATGGTCCGGGTGGCCATATTACTAAAGCGGGAACACCTACTATGGGGGGTATAGCCGTTGTTCTCGGTGGGACGATAGCCTATGTGATCTCAGACCTGTATAACGGAATCTATACGCGTTCAGGTCTGCTTGTAATGGCTGCGATTCTTGGGGCAAGTATTGTTGGTTTCCTAGATGATTGGTTGAAAGTCTCAAATGAGCGAAACCTTGGTCTAAAGAAAGGTACAAAAGTCATCGGTTTGCTTGTCGTTGCCTTTGGGTTTTCAATAGCAATGGTTACAAGCACCAACGTACATACTGAAGTTTCTTTCACGCGTTGGGATTCACTTTCGATCGACTTGGGTCCAGTGGGTTGGGTCTTTTGGGCTGTGTTTGTAATTCTTGCAATGAGCAATGCAGTGAACCTTACAGATGGCCTTGATGGGCTAGCTGCTGGATCATCAACCTTATGCTTCAGCGCATTAACAGTTATTTCATTTTGGGCTTTTCGCCATCCAGAAATCTATGACCTTGATCATGCATTAGATTTAGCAGTCGTCGCTGTGTCAATGCTAGGAGCGTGTATCGGGTTTCTTTGGTGGAACGCTGCTCCTGCAAAAATCTTCATGGGCGATACAGGCTCGTTGGCTATCGGAACAGCGTTAGCTTGTTTAGCGTTAGCTACGAACACTCATCTACTTCTTCCAATAATTGGGGGAATTTTTGTGCTTGAAACTCTTTCAGTCATTATTCAGGTATTGGGTTTCCGGCTTATGAATAGAAAACGTATTTTTCGTATGGCGCCTTTCCATCACCATTTCGAACTTCTCGGCTGGCCTGAGACAACTGTAATTGTGCGTTTCTGGATTATTGGAGGTTTCTTTGTCGCTATCGCCCTCGGGCTTTTCTACGCAGACTTTGTTGAAGTGTCTGATTTACGAGGGGTAGCTTTGCCATGACTCAAACTCTGGTGGATGCAGGCTCAACAGTTGCACTGTTTGGTTTCGGAATTACTGGTCGTGCAGTTACCGCGGCTCTTTTAGAGAGAAAAGCCTCTGTGCTCGTCTTTGATGATAGTCCTAGTGCGGAGATGTCAGAAATTGCGCAAGCTATGGGAGTGGACCTAAATGTTCCAAACAGTCAACAGGGGCTTCAAGATCTTATCGAAGACGTAGACTTTGCAGTTCCTACTCCTGGCCTGCCAGAGAATCACTTTTTCTTTGAATGCATGAAAGAAAAAAGGATCCCGATCCTTACAGAATTCGATCTGTCAGCGCAGTGGGATCAGCGTCCCATACTTGCGATAACCGGAACAAATGGGAAAACTACAGTCTGCACCATGGTTCACCAGATGCTTAAAAAGAGCGGAAGAGCGTCCGCGTTGGCCGGTAACACAGATACGCCCTTGGTTTCAGCAATTAGTAACGACGAAACAGAAACAATGGTCGTAGAAGCATCTTCGTTCCGCCTCTCTCGATCTCAGCAGTTCAAACCTCAAGTAGCTGCCTGGTTGAACTTTTCACCAGACCACCTTGATGTGCATAGAGACCTGAAAGCGTATGAGGAATCAAAAAAAGTAATTTGGAAAAACCTAGGACCTAAAGATACCGCCATTGCTGGTATTGAAGATGAAGTAGTTCGCAGGAATATCCCACCTGCAGCGACAACGCGTACTTTCGGCTTTTCAAAAGGAGACAGTCGAATAGACGGCGGGATGCTAGTGGTGAATGACACCCGCCTACTTGAAATCGGTGAACTCTCAAAAACTTCGCCGCATGACATTCTTAACAGCCTCGCAGCTGCTTCGATAGCGTCAGAAGGGGGAGCGTCTAATTCTGCGATAAGAGAGGTTCTTTCTACCTTTTCTGGGTTGCCACATCGTATGACCTATCTCGGTTCAAAAGAAGGTGTTGGGTGGCATAACGACAGTAAATCCACCACTCCGCATTCGGTAGCGGCAGCAGTTCAAGGTTTTGAGAACGTAATACTGATAGTCGGCGGACGAAACAAAGGTATTGACCTAAGTCCTCTTGGAGACCTTAAGAAGCACTTAAAACTAGTGATTGCTATCGGAGAAGCCTCAGAAGAGATTCAAGGAATATTTACAAATATTACTCCAGTTAGCGTAGCTAATACTATGGAAGAGGCTGTTAACCTTGCTGAATCACAGAGCAGAGAAGGTGACTCGGTCATTCTTTCTCCTGGGTGTGCTTCATTTGATTGGTATCGAAACTACTCCGAGCGAGGAGACGATTTCACTAAGCTAGTAAATGAGATTGTTATGGAGCAGACATGACAACTTTCGACCCTTCACTCCGACGACCTTTTCACCGGACTCTTGCTAATGCCCTAAGAGAAACTCTAAGGCCTCCTAAACAGAAGCCGGTACGAAAAAAAAGCAAGATAGCTTTCAGAGCCAATCCGCAATTTAGAAGCCGGTACTGGATTATCGGTATTGTAGTAGCGCTAAATCTGATCGGCCTTGCGATGATACTCTCTGCTGGATCAGTTGTAGCCACGTACGAAGGACAAAACACCTGGCATTACTTTCAGCACCAAGGAATTTGCTTCCTCATGGGTTTATTCGCTATGGCTATCATTTCTAAAATTGACTACAGAAGGTGGGGCCATCAGATAAAAATTCTTCTCGGTGCCACATTTTTCCTTCTACTTCTAGTTCACGTTCCGGGGCGTGGCGTTAACGCTAACGGGGCCACACGCTGGGTTGATTTAGGGGTCTTCACTTTCCAACCCTCCGAATTACTTAAACTGACGATACTCATCTACACGGCCAAACTCCTTGCAGACCGACAATCAGAATTATCTGAACCTAGGACATTTAATGCTCCAGTTATAATATTCGTTGCGGCAGCGCTACTCGTCATGAAGCAGCCAGATTTAGGTACCGTCATTATTGTCGGAGCTTTGATGGTGATTGTTATGTTCCTTGGCGGTCTTCCGGTGCTTCGACTTGCTGGTTTGGTCACGGTCGGGGCTGCTATAACCCTAGCCGTCAGCATGTCGGCAGATTATCGAAGGGCCCGATTACTGTCCTTCCTGCATCCTGACAGCGACCCACTCAATACTGGATATCAAACTTTCCAATCTCTTGTCGGCATAGCTAGTGGGGGTTGGATGGGTGTCGGTCCAGGAGCCAGTCGAGCTAAATGGGGTTTCCTTCCTTACGCCCATACCGATTTCATCTACACCGTTATTGCCGAAGAGATGGGCTTCATTGGTGCAATTGCTGTCCTGATGCTATTTATAGGATTAGCGTTCTTTGGGATACGTGCAGCTCTTAGGTGTGATGATAAATTCGGCTCGCTATTGGCAATTGGTATTTCAATGTGGTTCCTACTCCAAGCATTTATCAACGTAGGAACAGTTATAGGAGTCCTTCCAGTAACAGGTATCCCATTACCTTTTGTATCATTCGGAGGAACTTCGCTATTGGTGGGAATGGCAGCAGTAGGGATAATCCTTAACATTGACCGGCAGGGCCACAATGAATGAGTGCTTTGTCGTCATTGCCGGCGGAGGAACCGCTGGCCATATCCATCCGGGTTTAGCCGTAGCAAATGCTCTTACTCGCGATGGGTACAATAAAGAAGAAATATTATTTGTCGGTAGCGATCGGGGCATAGAGCAAGATCTTGTTCCTTCCGAAGGGTTTGAACTTGTCACCATCTCTGGAGCCGGAATACCCCGTCGAAACCCAGCCGCAGCTTTAAGAGCTATTTATCTACTAATCCGAGGAATAATTGAGGCGTTGCGGTTACTTCGTAAACGGAAGCCAAAAGTTATTCTCGCGCTAGGAGGATTTGCATGCTTCCCATGCGCATTAGCATCACTAATATTAAAGATTCCAGTGGTCGCTCATGAGCAAAATGCAGTTCCAGGACTAGCTAATAAAGTCATTAGTCGATGGGCTCGCCAATGTGCCGTTTCCTATAAAGACACTTCCCTTCGAAACACCGTTTACACCGGAAACCCCGTAAGGCAAGCAATCATAGAAGCACGGCGGATCGACTCAAGTCATATACGAGAAAAATTGAAAGTCCCTAACGAAAATCTCTTCATTGTCGCTACCGGAGGATCTTTAGGGGCGAGAAGAATAAACTTGGCTTTGAGAGATGCCATCCCTCATTTCGATAAAGGAATAGGCTTGACGGTATACCATATAATCGGCCGTCGAGATTGGGAAGAGATTGCTCGATCTGAGGGAGAACTTAGAAAGTATATCGATTATCGGCCGATTGAATTTGAATACGATATGCCGAGCGTTCTGAGGTCAGCCGATCTAATCATCTCAAGAGCAGGCGGCTCAATTACCGCAGAGATAGCCGCATTAGGATTACCTTCAGTGTTAGTACCTCTACCGAATGCCCCTGGCGACCATCAAACAGCTAATGCGCAATCTATGGTGGCTTTGGGTTCAGCCCGAATATTAACCGACGAAAATTGTGATGGACTCAGTCTTTCTACTCTCATTAATCAAGTAATAAAAAATCCTGAAGAGCTTCATATGATGAGACAACGAGCAGAAATGAATAATCAGATCAACGCATCGGAAGCCTTGGCAAGTTTGTTAAAGAAGGTAGCGTTATGACCGAAACTTCAGTCAAGGGTGGATTGGATTTAAACACTAAGTTATCGATACATATTGTCGGTATAGGAGGCGCAGGAATGAGGGCTATCGGACTAGTCCTCGCAACGATGGGTCACTCGATAACAGGAAGCGACCTAAAAAGTTCGGCAGGCCTAGATCGCTTAGTGGCTGCTGGAATTAAAGTTACGATCGGACACGAAAGGCATAACGTTGGACAGGTAGACCTTGTCGCTCGGTCCACTGCTGTAGCAGATGAAAATATTGAGATAAGGGAAGCTAGAGATAGCGGTATCCCTGTAGTAAGCCGAGCAGACATCTTGAGTGCTATTACTAAAATTAAACCTACTGTCTCTGTAGCGGGAACGCATGGCAAGACAACTACTTCATCTATGCTGGCAGTGTTGCTTGCTCAAGCCAATCTAAACCCTTCATTTATAATTGGTGGAGAGGTTAACGAAATAGGGTGTGGAGCGTTATGGGAAGCAGAATCCAACCTATTTGTAGTAGAAGCAGATGAATCAGATGGAACGTTTCTTACACTTGACTCGGACTACGGAATCATTACCAATGTTGAACCTGATCATCTGGGACAATACGGAGATGAGGCGAATCTTCGAGATGCTTTTAACCAATTTCTGAAAAATATAAAGGATAAAGCATTCGTATGTTTCGATGACGAAGGCTTAAAGGATTTAATAGGGGAGCCTGACGTCATCACATATGGGGTTGATCCCGAAGCAGACTACTCTATTGAGGGCTATAAGGGTTCGAGATTCGGATCTAGTTTTTCGCTTAATGGGCCTTCAGGCAATCTAGGTCATTTTTCTCTAGCGACGCCTGGTCTATATAACGTTCGAAATGCGGTAGCTGCTTTATCATTCGCCGACTACTTAGGTGCAGATATCAACTTGTTGCGAGAAGGGCTCGGCCAGTTTGGAGGAGTAGCTAGAAGGTTTCATTATCGAGGAGAAAAAAATGGCATATCGTTTATAGATGACTATGCGCATCTACCAACTGAGGTCAGCTCTGTTCTCGAAGCGGCAAAAGAAGGGGATTGGGGTCGCATAATTTGTGTTTTTCAACCACACAGGTATTCCAGAACACAGGACTTTTGGAATGACTTTTCCCACTCCTTCCAGGATGCCGATGTCGTGTACGTAACTGGGATTTATTCTGCCGGTGAATCCCCGATACCGGGAGTCTCGGGGCGCCTAATCGCTGATATTGTCCGAGAAACAGGAAAGCAGGTGTTTTATTGCGAACACCGAACAGATCTGGTTGATCGTATCCGTTCGGAACTAACCCAAGGAGACCTATGCCTTACTCTTGGAGCCGGCGACATAACAACTCTGCCAAATGAACTTATGTCTGGATTAGCATGAAACACGAACAACGCCTTTGGGGTGAACTATACGAATTCTTTGACGCTTCTTTAGACCGAAGTGAAATTAGACTTCATGAGCCACTTGGGGAAAAGACGACGTATAGGTCCGGTGGAGTATGCAATATCTATATTGAAGTCGGTACCGAAAACGATCTTCAGGTAATTGCTAACCGTGTTCTCGATTTGAATATCCCTATAGCGGTTCTTGGGAATGGATCAAATCTATTGGTTTCCGATAATGGATTTAGCGGATTGATTCTTCGTTTAGGGCCAGAGTTCAAATCGCTGTCTATCGAAGGAAAAACAGTTTTTGCTGGTGCAGCAGCAATTCTCCCTGTCGTAGCAAGGAGGACAGTAGCAGCTGGCCTGACAGGCTTTGAGTGGGCAGTGGGTGTTCCCGGTTCAATGGGTGGAGCCGTTCGGATGAACGCTGGAGGGCATGGTTCTGATATGAGCAGAAGTGTTAGCAGAGTTGAAGGGATTGGTTTAGATACAGGAGATTACTTCTCCTTATCGCTTGATCAGTTGAGATTCTCTTATCGGAATTCTTCAATAACTAGCAGTCAGGCTATTACAAAAGTTGTCTTAGAGCTAGAGGAAGGAAATACCAGTAAATCTGAGAGAGAGCTTTCTGAGATAGTTAGATGGAGAGTCGAGAATCAGCCTGGTGGTCAAAACGCTGGGTCAGTCTTCACAAATCCAGAGAATGAATCAGCAGGGCGTCTGATAGATGCGGCTGGATGTAAAGGGCTTCGAATAGGAACGGCGTATGTTTCTGAGAAGCACGCAAACTTTATACAAGTTGACCATGGGGGAAATTCAGAGGACGTTGCTGCTCTTATTGAAGAAATAAGAAATCAAGTCTTTGAAAAATTTGGTATAGAGCTAAATTGCGAAAACCATCTTTTAGGATTTGGGTAACATATGGATCCTCGTATTCAATCTCGAAGAATAGATGTTATGAGAGCTAAAGGTCGACGTCGCCTTAGAGTGCTTCTTCTCATTGTCACAGTTCTCTCTCTAGGGGTAGGAGGATATTTTCTGTCTAAGAGCTCACTTTTCGACGTAGATGAAATTGTCATTGAAGGAGTGCCCGAAGAACTAGAAGGAGAGGTCAGAAGGGCAGCAGGCATACAAAAGGGTAAACCTCTACTTGAGGTTAATAGTTCATCCTCATCTAACAGGATTGAGACGATACCTTGGGTTAAAGAAGCCCGCATTTCAAGATCGTGGGGCGGGACCGTTACCATCCGTGTTTCCTCAAGAGATCCTGTGGCCGCATTTGTGAATGAAGGAGGTTGGTTAGTAGTTGATATCGAGGGGCGCGTGCTTCAAAAAGAAGATGTACTGCCATATGACTTGTTGCCGATAGAGGAACAAATAGGAAATCCTTCTATAGGAGAATGGGCTCCTGAACAGGTAATACCCCTCATCGAAGTTGCCGGGACCATCTCGTCTGCACTTACTGGGGATATCTCCTCAATTAAAGGAGGCGACCAGATTGAGCTGCTTCTATTTGGTGGTGGGAAGATCCTTTTTGGTGATAGCTCTGATATTGAAGGCAAGGTTCTAGCGGCAGCAACCATACTTTCCCAAGTGGATCAAAGTTCTGTTTTGCATATCGATGTAAGAGCGCCGCTGACGCCTGTGTTGTGTCGTGACCCTAGTTGCTCGTACCCTTCTACCTAGAAACCACATTTGATTGTGATTCAAAGACTAAAGCTCTTGTAAGGCTTTAAAGTTCTAACAATATAAGGAGACAAAATGACTAATCCGCATAACTATCTTGCTGTTATTAAAGTGGTAGGTGTCGGCGGCGGCGGTGTGAATGCTGTAAACCGAATGATCGATGCTGGTCTCCGTGGAGTAGAGTTTCATGCAATTAACACAGATGCTCAAGCGCTTTTATTATCTGACGCAGAAGTCAAAATTGATATAGGCCGAGAGCTCACCCGAGGATTAGGAGCAGGGTCCGATCCTGATATTGGTCGTCAGGCAGCTGAAGATAATCGGCAGGAAATTGAACAAGCATTATCTGGCGCAGACATGGTTTTTATAACGGCCGGTGAAGGAGGAGGAACAGGAACAGGTGCAGCTCCGATTGTTGCTGATGTAGCAAAGGGATTGGGTGCCTTAACGATAGCCGTAGTAACTCGACCTTTCGGTTTCGAAGGACGAAGAAGAGCGGTTCAAGCCGATCAAGGAATTACCCGCCTTCGAGAAAAAGTCGATACTCAAATCGTTATACCAAATGACCGCTTACTTTCCGTAGCAGATGAACAAACAACTGTTGTTGAAGCTTTCGGTAAAGCTGACGAAATCCTTCTTGACGGAGTGAGAGGCATAACTGAACTCATCACCACTCCTGGCCTGATTAACACAGACTTTGCAGATGTAAAGATGATCATGAATGATGCAGGTTCAGCTTTGATGGGTGTTGGCGAGGGAAGTGGCGAACAAAGGGCAACAAGCGCTGCTCGAAAAGCAATTTCCAGCCCCCTCATGGAATCACCTATAGACGGAGCACGTGGGATTCTGCTGTCGATCACTGGATCGAGTAGTTTAACGCTAAATGAAGTTAATGAAGCTGCAGAACTTGTTGTTGGCGTAGCCCACCCAGATGCGAATATTATCTTTGGAACTGTCGTAGACGAATCCATTGGAGACACAGTTAGGGTCACTGTCATAGCTGCTGGATTCGATCGATGGGAGAATGGCAGTCGCCCTGTCAGGCGTACGCCCGTCGAAAGTGATATACCTGATGTATTCGGAGAGCCGGAAGAAACGACTGAAGTGCATACGGGGCTTGATGTTCCGGATTTCCTCCAATAGTCGAGAGTTTAGAAGCCATAGCGGTCGTCAAAATTTGTGATTAATGAGACATGAGAAACCTTCTTGGTCTTTCCGACTTGAGGATGGTAGGAAAGCCTGCGTACTTTTCACTACAAAAGATCACGGCGATTTGTCAACGAATCAGGACCCACAGGTCCTTGCTTCAAGGCAGCGTTCTATTGTCGATGAGAAGTGGGCTTATCTGACTCAAGTGCATGGAACAGAAGTTATCCATGTTGAGTCACCAGGCGAGTGCCAGGGAAGGTCTGGAGATGCGATACTTACAAATAATTCTGAAGTCCCGATTTCTATACAAGTTGCAGACTGCGCACCTGTTGCACTTGTGAGCCCTTTAGGATCCCTGAACTTAGTTCATGCAGGTTGGAAGGGCTTGACGCTAGGGATCATTGACAGGGCAGTTGAACTGATGGGAGGGCTTGGTAAAGAGCCAACTGTGGCAGTAATTGGTCCTTGTATTCATCCAACCGTTTATCAATTTGGTGAGAATGAAATGAAGGGGATTTGTAATGTTTTTGGAGATGGAGTGCGCTCGCAAACTAGAGAAGGGTATTTAGCGCTTAATTTACCAAAAGCAGTAGAAATTTCATTAACCCAAAATGGTATTACTGAGATTGTTAGAATCGATGAATGCACATCAAACGCAGACAAATTTTGGTCGCATAGGTTAAGGAAAGACCGTAAACGGCAGGCAATGGTCGGGTGGATAGAGCCGAGAAAGGATGATTTTGGAGAATCTCGTTAATGATCAGCTAGTAGCAGACCGCGTAGGGAATATTCGAGAGATGATTTCTTTAAGATCTACCAACCCGGTGACTATCGTGGCGGTAACTAAAGGCTTCGGAGTCGATGCTATAACAGCAGCGGCAAAAGTTGGAGTGCATGACATTGGTGAGAATTATGCGCAAGAGCTGATCAAAAAAAGAGGCATTCTAGAGAATCTAGATAAAGAAAAAAATTATCGATGGCACTTTATTGGCAACCTTCAGAGAAATAAGGTTCGGAAACTTTCAAGTTCGGTTTTTATGTGGCAATCGACTGATTCTTTTGCTCTTGGAGAGGAGATCGCTAAGCGCTGCATCAGCCCCAAACTTTTGCTTCAAGTTAACATGACAGGTGCAGAGACTCAGGGCGGAATACCCCCTTCCCAAGTGCCATTTTTAATAGAGAAGTTTGAAGAAATTGGTATTGATGTTGAAGGCTTAATGACAATCGGTGCAAGCGAAGATCGGGACACAACGCTGGCCTGTTTTCAAGATTTAAAGAAGTTAGCTAATTCCCTTGGGTTGTCGGAATGCTCTATGGGAATGAGCAATGATTATGATTTAGCCCTTGAAGCTGGAGCAACAATTCTTCGTCTTGGAAGAGCAATTTTTGGAAACCGCGAGCCTGATTGATAACGAAGGCTCTATGGTGTTAGGTTATAGATGTTGAGGTTATATATGTTGACTTATGTCAATAGGAGAAATTGATGAGCAGTTTTCTAAAAAAGACGATGCTTTATCTGGGGCTAGGCTCTGATGAAGATTTTCAAGAGTTGCATGACCATGGAAGTGCCCCCACGGCAGGTGCTCCACCTGCTCCACAGACAAGTGGAGTGAGCACTGTTCGTCCGATCCCTAAGAGTGAAGATACGGGGCAATCACGTTTAGCTAATGCTGTAAGAACTATCGCTCCGCCGAAAGTATCTAAACCCTGTGTGGTAACTCCAGTTAGATTTAGTGATGTTAAAGAGATTTCAGAAGCAATTAAGCGACGGCAACCAGTGATAGTAAATATTCAGCAGGCCGATCATGAAGTTGCAGTTCGTGTAATTGATTTTTGTTCAGGTTTAAAAGTCGGTATTGATGGAGGATTTGTCAAAGCCGGAGATGATGTATTCCTTCTAACTCCCAAAGATGTAGAAGTGTCTGACGAAGAACGCCAACGTCTTGGCGGGTCTGTTTCTGTCTAGTATTCAAATCAGATCCTCGTAAGGCAATCCCTGACCCAGCCTGCTAAAGCTAGTATTATTTTTGTATGGCTCTATCCGACACAACTCGAAGTTTTTTAACTCCAGAATTTATTCGAAATGTTCGTTTTGCAAGGCACCGAAGAGGAGGGTACGACATACAAGAGGTTGATTCCTTCCTTAGGAGATTTGCTGAATTGTTGGAGGCGGAAGACTCTAGAATTCCTACAAACGCGACAGAAGATTCGGAGCTGTACGATCCAGAAGGTGCTGCACAACGGTTACTTGCGGCAGCTCAGCGAACTGCGGATTCGCTCACAAAGGAAGCAGCAGCCCAGTCCGAGCAACTCATAGCATCAGCTGAGGCGCAAGCAGACAATATTAAGAGAGTTGTGGTTGAGGAAGCCCGAAAAATGGCTGAGGAGTCTCAAACTGACCTTAGGGAGAAGATAGAGACGCTCGAATCAAAGCGTAAAAACCTTGAAGAAAAATGTGGATATCTGGAAGGCCAGCTTCACGCAGGAAAAGACCAACTTCTTATAGTTCTCGATGAAATGCGAAAGATAATTGAAGATAGCGAACTTGAGCTAGAAATTGGTCAAGAAATCGAAGATCTCGAGGAAGATTCAAGCGAGTTGGGGCTTGGTCTTCTTGAAGTCTCAGAAGAAGATATAGAAGCCGAGACGATTGGCGAAGCTGGTACTACCACTATGAGCGAAATTCGGGATATTAGCCCAGCAGATCGAGAAGATTCGATGGAGGTTGATGAAGCACGACGTGAAGACGAGATGCCGCCAGAATTGAGTCTTGTCCATTCAACAGAAGACCTTGAGTCTTGGATTGACGCAGCAGCAGCGGGCGCAGAGGAAGGGATTGGAGAGAATTGGATAGAGGATGAAGAAGATGGTGGTCCTCCGACTCAGGCCAATCCTGTTGTTCAAGGAAGTGAAGGTGTTTCAGGTGACCGGTTTTTTGAAGAGCTACGTGACTCTGACCCCCATGAAAGTGTCCTCGGCTTGGTCGATGATGAAACTGATGAAGCTATTTCGTCTTTTTTCTCGGACGACGAATAGCATCAACTGAATCGCTAAGATAGCGATTTACTGATTGACTGTGGTGAGGGAAATCGAAACAATTTCACCATCTATGTTGCCTTGGTGAATCATGGCCTCAGTGTTCATGTCTTCGAAGTCGATTGACACTGCCAAAACTTGATCAGCAATGTAAGGTAGGTGGGTATTGATAGCCTGCTGGATGTTTTCTGGAGCGTCAACGACTACCTGGATTCGATCAGTTACAACTAGATTCTGAGTTTTTCTGGCTTCCTGTATTGCTCGTACCGTGTCCCGAGCTCGCCCTTCGTTTATGAGCTCCTCGGTAACATTCGTATCCAAGATGACTACTCCATTGGATGATGTTAAGGCTCCAGCAGTTATCCCCTCGTTAGCTTCCAGATGGATAGAAAACTCATTTTTCTCAAGGACGTGGGTTCCTACTTGCACTTTTTCGTCGCTTATCCATTCCCAGTTTCCAGATTTTGCAGCTTTGAATACATCTTGTACGGATTTGCCTAACCGCGGGCCAAGAATTTTGCCATCGGGTTTTAAAATAAACTGCGCATGATTAGCTATATCGTCTGAGAAGATAACTGCCTTCACGTTCACTTCGTCTTTGATGATATCAAGATACTTTTCAAGCTCGGAAAGTTCTTCACCAGCTATGGTGATACTGCTGAGAGGTAGTCGGACTCTAAGGCTCGCATCTTCTCGTACCCTGAGAGTGGTCGACACAACATCTCTTACTAGGTCCATTGCTTTCACAAGGTTAGGGTTTGATGGAAGAGAGCTAGCGTCGGGCCAGTCAGCCAAATGGACACTTGGACTAGCTGTAATTCCGGAATAGATTTCCTCAGCTGTCATTGGGAGTAAAGGCGCACTTGCTTCGCAGAGGACCTTAAGGACTGTGAACAAAGTGTCGTAGGCTGCTTGTTTATCTGTGTCGTCTTTGGGGCTACCTGGAGCCCAGAATCGATCTCGACTTCTTCTTATATACCAGTTGTTTAAGGCATCAATGAAGGCCTTTATTTCGTTTGTTGCGCCTGGAAGGTCGTATTGATCCATTTGTTGGGTAACTGTTTCGACCATAAGGCGAGTTTTTGCAAGTATGTATTGATCGAGAAGGTTCGTGCTCTCTACATTCCAGTTGGCTCTGTAATTGTCTATGTTCGCGTAGAGTGTAAAAAACGAGTAAGCGTTCCATATCGGAGTGATTATTTGACGAACGACATCATCGATCCCTTGATCACTTATCCGAGAATCGCCTCCTCGAACAATATTTGATGACATGAAGTACCATCTGAGAGCGTCAGAACCTTGGACCTCAAAGATTTCTGTCGGCTCTGTATAGTTCCGAAGTTTTTTCGATAGCTTTGCTCCGTCATCGGCAAGGAGAATTCCATGACATATCACATTCTTGAAAGCTGGTTTCTCGAATAATGCACCTGCCAGGACGTGTAGCGTGTAGAACCACCCTCGGGTCTGATTGATGTATTCAACAATGAAGTCTGCAGGGAAATGTTCTTCGAACCAATCTTTGTTTTCAAAGGGGTAGTGGACTTGCGCGAATGGCATTGAACCAGATTCAAACCAACAATCAAGAACTTCAGGGACCCTGCGCATCATTGATTTCCCAGATGGGTCATCGGGGTTTGGTCGGACTAGGTCGTCAATGAAAGGCCTATGGAGGTTGTCGGGCCTTAAGCCAAAATCGCGTTCTAGTTCGTCAAGGCTTCCATAGACGTCAATTCGCGGATATTCAGGATTATCGCTTTTCCACACAGGAACAGGCGAACCCCAGAAGCGATTTCGACTGATAGACCAGTCTCGGGCGCCTTCAAGCCATTTTCCAAAACGCCCATCACGGACGTTTGATGGGATCCAGTTAATTTCTTGATTTAATTCAAGTAGCTTTTCTCGAATAGCCGTCACTTCTACATACCAAGAAGGAACAGCTTTATAAATTATCGGCGTGTCTGTCCTCCAACAGTGCGGGTAGTTGTGTTCGTAGCTGTCATGGCGAACTACTTTGTCTCTTTCCCGAAGTGATCGGATAATGTCAGGGCTTGCCTCGAAGACGTTTTGACCTTCCCAGTCCTTGACTTCAGAAGTGAAACATCCGGCATCATCAACTGGGGTTAGGGTCCCGATTTGATTCTCCGCCGCGATTCGTTGGTCATCTTCTCCAAATCCTGGGGCAATATGAACGATTCCAGTTCCTTCTTCCGTGTCGATAAAATCTCCGGAGATGACTTGAAAGGCATTTGGGTCATAGTCAGCGAAAAAGTCGAAAAGTGGAGTATATTTTCTCCCTAAAAGTTCAGTTCCTAGAAGTGTTCCTTTGGTGGTAGCTTCAGGGAATTGACTCTCGTAGTGCTCAACGGTTTCTTCCCCAAGGACAAAAAGCTGGCCTTCGTAGTCAAGAATGGAATATTGTATGTCACTTCCAACGGCAAGGGCTAAATTGCTTGGCAGCGTCCAGGGTGTCGTCGTCCATGCGAGTATCTTCATGGGTCCGATATCATCTGGTTTTTGTTCCAAATCGAAAGCTACGGTTATAGCAGGGTCTTGCCTTGGTCTGGTGGCATCATCTAACCGGATCTCGAAATTTGAGAGTGGCGTTTCAGCCCCCCAAGAGTAAGGCATCACTCTATAAGATTCGTAAATTAGGCCTTTATCCCATAGCTGCTTGAAAGCCCACATTACGGATTCCATGTAAGGAAGGTCCATAGTTTTATAATCATTTTCAAAGTCCACCCAACGGGCTTGTCTTTCAACTATCTCTTCCCAGTCATCGGTGTATTTAAGCACGGACTTTTCGCAATGTTCGTTGAAATTCTGGATGCCGAAATCTGTTATAGCAGCCCTGCCTGATACGCCCAGTTGTTTTTCGCTTTCCATTTCGGCGGGTAATCCGTGGCAATCCCAACCAAACCGTCGTTCGACTCTTTTCCCTCGCATTGTGTGATATCGAGGAATGACATCCTTGACATATCCCGTTAGAAGATGCCCATGATG
The DNA here is from genome assembly GCA_902529525.1 of Actinomycetota bacterium. GTDB lineage: Bacteria > Actinomycetota > Acidimicrobiia > Acidimicrobiales > UBA8592 > UBA8592. Next base: position 6,033 of record CABZWT010000005.1, on the reverse strand, counting down.
GGGCAGTCCATTAGCGAACGGTGGTCCATCATAGAATACATATTCAGTATCTTCTGGGCGTTCATCAATCGATGTCTGGAACGTCTTTTCTTTAGCCCACCGCTCGAGAATGGACTTTTCGATGTTCGGTAGATCTGGCTTGGGGCCAACAGTCGGATATGGGGTATCGGAAGATTTATCGCTCATAGCTTTTCTAAATATGGATCTTCATAGAGGTTACTCTTGAATTGGACAATCGTATGCCTTTAGATCAGGCAAAACTTCCACTTTTTCTAAGAAAAAGCTCCGAGTTTATGAATATCACCATCGTTTTGGTAACTACCCGATAAACTCCACCCCCAAACGTATAGATTATTTGGACTTATAGTCAGTCTGGAAGTAGAAGTATGGCACCTGCAAAGAAGAAGGCTCCTGCAAAGAAGAAGGCTCCTGCAAAGAAGAAAAACCCATTTGATAAGAAATTTCTCGATGCTCAAAAAGCGCTATTGATTGAAGAAAGAGAAAGGTATGTGCGATCTGCCGAATCCCTCAAAGCAGAAGCGGATGCTTTGATAGAAGGTCGAGAACCAGGGGATGTTCAATTCGATGAGGAAGGTGGAGAAGGCGATACTCTTGCAGTCGAACGAGAGAGGGATTTGGCGCTAAGTGCACACGCTCAAGCTGCGGTAGATGAGATTGACCGAGCGTTAGAGCGCCTTAAAGCTGGAACATACGGCATGTGCCTAGTCTCGGGAAAATCGATTCCCAAAGAGCGACTCAGGGCAATTCCATGGGCTGCAGAACGTGTGGAGTACAAGACGGGTGGATTTCTTAGGCGGTAGACTAAGTGTGATGCCATAAAAGCTGTGGCATTCACAAATGGCAAAAGACTATCTCCTGTGAAAATTGTGTCTGAGAGTGAGACGGTAGAAGCGCCCTACAGGCGTTATCTAGCAATAGCTTCAATTCTCATTGTCGGCTTGGACCAATTTACGAAAATCCTTGCCGTGGAAAAATTAGAAGGACGAGCGCCCATCGAATTGTTCTGGACCCTTCAGCTAAATACCACTCGAAATAAGGGTGCCTCTTTCTCTCTTGGAACAGAATATACGTCACTTTTGGCTGTTGTGGCTTTACTAGCAGCTGTAGGAATTATCTACTTGTCAAAGACAGCTACATCCTCTCTAGAAATGACATTGTTTGGTGTTGTTTTGGGCGGGGTTCTAGGGAATGTAACAGATCGAATTTTCAGAAGTTCAAATGGGTTCCTAAATGGGGGAGTGGTTGACTTCATTGATTTGCAATGGTGGCCGATTTTCAATGTGGCCGATATGGCTCTAGTGCTAGGACTTCCCTCATTGGGGATTATGATGCTAAAAGATGGGCGAGAAAGTGAATGAAGGTCGACCGGTCGTAAGAGAATTTGTTCCCGACTCTCTCGCAGGAGAGAGAGTTGACAGAGTTGTTTCATTCATAACTGGAGCAAGTCGGTCAATGGTTTCAAAGTGCATTCATGATGGAGAAGTTCTGTGCAACGATGCTGTAGTCAGAAAAGGTTCTCAAAAAGTCACATCTGGCGATCTGATTGTAGTCAACTCAGCACTCTTCGACTCTGGACTAGAGATCGAAGCAGATTCGGAAATCATTGTTCCAATTATTCATGAAGATCAAGATCTCATTGTCGTGGACAAGCCTTCAGGTCTAGTAGTTCATCCGGCTCCGAGCCAAAAGAAAGGGACATTGGTCAATGGGCTATTATCGATATACCCCGAAATAGCGTCAATTGGTGAACCTGACCGACCCGGTATTGTCCACCGCCTAGACAAGGGAACTTCAGGGCTCCTCGTCGTTGCTCTTTCGGCCCAAGGCTATCTCGGCCTATCTGAACAACTTCAACGGAGGGCAATCAAGAGGGTTTATACAACCCTAGTTCTCAGTCACTTAGAGTCAGATAAAGGTGTTATCGAAGCTCCTTTAGGGAGAGACCCCAAAAGCCCTACCCGAAGAACAGTGCTTGCGGACGGCAAAGAAGCAAGAACTAGGTACGAAGTTCTCGACAGATACGAACACCCTTCAAACTGCTGCTTAGTCAGATGTGAACTAGAGACAGGAAGAACTCATCAGATCAGGGCACACTTCTCTGCTATAGGTCACCCTGTAGTTGGAGATAATCTTTATGGAGGTTCAAGTAGGTCATTTGACCTAAAGCGCCCATTCCTCCATTCTTCGCTCCTAGCTTTCGAACACCCTATTTCAGGTGACAGTCTAAGCTTTTCCTCTCAGGTTCCTGAAGAACTCTTGACGATATTGGATAAGGTTCAATAATGCAGGATATTTATGCGCCGGATTATTCAGGTGCCTGCGTAAATAATATAGTTCCGGCCCTACTCCAATATAGACAAATTGGTGATGGGTGGATTCCAGACGAGGTTTTGTCATCCAAACAGGTAGTTCTTCTTGTAATCGACGGTTTAGGCTACAACCAATATCACCGCCACAGGCACTTGCTTCCTTCTTTAGCAGATTTCAACGACCATGCTATTAGTACTGTTTTTCCTACCACTACGGCAACGGCGCTGACATCGATTACTACTGGCAGCACACCAGGTGAGCATGGAGTCGTTGGTTATAAAATTCGGGTAGGCACTCAAACTCTTAATGCCTTGCGATGGACAACCGAGGGTGGCTCAGCACTACAAGAGCTTGATCCAAGCCGATTTCAGCCTATTGTCCCATTCAGTGGAGAATCTCCAACTGTTGTTTCTCCGGCATCTTTCGTAGATAGCGGATTCACACATGCTCATCTTCGGCATAGCAACTATGCCGGTTACTGGATGGCAAGTTCAATAGCGACTGAAGTCTCGGAGGCACTTCAAAGGGGAGAGCCATTTGTTTATGCATACTACGACGGATTAGACATGATCGGTCATCTCAAGGGTCTAGGATCGCATTATGAAGCCGAACTTGGGTTAATCGATCATATTGTCAGATCTATATCAGACGTATTGCCGAGTAAGTCTTCTCTTGTTGTCACGGCAGATCACGGAATGGTCCACACAGGAAATAATCTGGCTGAGATTAGTCCAGCTGTTCAGAACTCAGTCACAGCTATCTCTGGAGAAGCACGTTTCGTTTGGCTTCACGTAAACGAAAAACAGATCAAAGATGTTATTTCAGCTGCTTCCGAGGCGCATGGAGATATAGCTAGCGTTCACACAGTTCAAGAATTACTAGAGCAGGGGTGGTTTGGTAGAGAAGTTTCAGAGACAGCCAAAGCAAGACTAGGAGAAATCGCCTTAGTGGTTCATGAAGATACCGCTCTAGTCCGAGACTTGAAATCCGCTCCCAAGTTAATGGCACGGCACGGATCAGTAACTGATGAAGAACGGACTGTTCCGCTCCTTTGCTTAAAGAGTGGATAATATCTCATCAGTAGCTAAAGAGAGATACGATAAAGCGTATGACTGACAACCCAGAACATGTACCTGTCGAAGAGACTGAATTAGTTGAAGCCGATCAAGACGCAGATACGGCGGAAGGTGAGTTCATAGAACAGCCAGCAAAAGTGATGAGAGTCGGATCTATGTTGCGTCAGTTACTTGACGAGCTCAAAGAAGTAACTCTTGATGAAGGAAGCAGAGACAGGATGAGAGAGATATATGACACCTCAGTCCAAGAACTTGGGTCTGCTCTCTCTCCAGATCTTAGTGACGAGTTAAACCGCATTACCTTGCCGTTCGGCAATGATGAAATTCCCAGCGAAGCCGAACTGAGAGTGGCGCAGGCTCAACTTGTTGGATGGCTAGAAGGCTTAATCCAAGGGATTCAAGCTACCCTTTTTGCTCAGCAGATGGCTGCTCAACAGCAACTTGCTAATATGCGTTCTGGCGGAGCATTATTACCAGGATCTTCTGACCAGAATCAAAACATTGAGGACGCCGATGGGGAATCAGAAAATCGACCTGGAACTTATCTATAACTATTGGCATAAACCTCAAAGCTGGACTAGAAAGATGAATGACAGAAATGTAATTTGTCATTGAATATGGCTCCAGTAGTCATCAGAGTTAAGGGGTTGTGGCAGGCGTGGCAGAGTCCTTCACACATCTACATGTTCATACGGAGTACTCCATGCTTGATGGAGCGTCCCGACTTGAAGAATTGGTCGAAGCGGCAGTCCAAGATAATCAAAAAGCGCTTGGAATCACTGATCATGGAAATATGTACGGTGTGTTGCCGTTCTACAGAACGTGTATAGATAAAGGTGTCAAGCCAATCATCGGTACCGAAGCCTACATGGCTTATGAATCCAGACATGAACGCCCAAGGCGAGGGAGAGGCGGGGTCGATGACTCCGGAGGAAACACAGATGAAGGGCGAAAACTCTATTATCACCTGACCCTTTTGGCAGAAAACAACACTGGTTATAAGAATTTGATTCAGTTGGCGAGTCGAGCCTTTATGGAGGGCTATTACTATAAACCAAGAATTGATTGGGAAGTTCTCAATGATCACAATCAAGGAGTTATCGCTACCACGGGTTGTTTAGGCGGCCAAGTACTACAGGCACTTCTGCGCGATGACGAGGAGGAAGCCTATGAACGGGCCGGAAGGCTACAAGAAATATTTGGCAAAGATAACTTGTTTGTTGAACTCCAAGACCATGGAATCCCAGAGCAGAAAAGAACAAATCCAGCTTTGCTTCGTATAGCAGAGAAGCTCGGGGCCCCTCTACTCGCAACAAACGATTGCCACTACACACATCAACATGACCACATTGCACATGATGCTTTGCTCTGTGTCCAAACTGGTTCCCTGATTAGCGATACAGACAGATTAAAATTTCACGGCGACCACCACTACCTAAAAAGTGCTGCCGAAATGCGGCACGTGTTTGGGTCTGTAGAAGTCGCTTGCGACAACACCTTATGGATTGCAGAAAGGGCGAATGTCGAAATCGAATTTGGTAATCCTCTACTCCCCGATTTCCCGCTACCAGATGGCTTCGCTGACGAAGACGAATACCTCCAATATTTGACATTAAAGGGGGCGAAAGATCGTTGGGGAGATAACCTTCCAGCTGAAATTTCTGACCGTCTAACCTATGAGCTCAGAGTAATTAGTGACATGGGATTCTCTGCGTATTTTCTCATTACTTGGGACCTTATTCGATACGCACGTGAAAACAACATACGGGTTGGTCCAGGACGAGGCTCGGCTGCTGGTTGCGCTGTTGCATACTCTCTAACTATCACCGACCTCGACCCAATAAAGTACGACCTGCTATTTGAAAGATTCTTGAACCCGTCGAGAATATCAATGCCAGACATCGATATGGATTTCGATTCAAGGTACAGGGATCAGATGATCAGCTATGTAGCTCAGCAATACGGAAGAGATCATGTGGCTCAGATTATTACATTTTCTCAAATTAAGGCACGAGCAGCAGTGCGAGACGCCGCCCGTGTTCTTGACAAGCCATACGCTCTTGGAGACAGAATCGCAAAAGCAATTCCACCTAACGTCATGGGTAGGGACACTCCATTGCATGCTTGTCTCCAAAAAGATGAAAAGTACTTAGATGGTTTTAAATCTGCTGCGGAACTCCGTGACATGGTTAATGCGGACCCGGACGTCAAGGAAGTAGTTGATGTTGCATTGGGTCTTGAAGGACTCCGACGACAAGACTCGGTTCATGCTGCCGGAGTGGTAATAACCAAAGAGCCTCTAACGGAGTATCTCCCTATCCAACGAAAACCTGAAAAAGGTAAAGATATTGAAGAAGCTCCGGTGGTTACCCAATACGAAATGCAGGCAGTGGAAGACCTTGGCCTGCTAAAGATGGATTTTCTTGGCCTTCGAAATCTTGATGTCATCAGTGACACCCTTGAGTTGATCGAATCTACTACAGGGGAAGAACTCGATATCGATGGAGTCCAATTAGACGATGAAAAGACTTACAAGATGCTCTCTGCAGGAAATTCGATAGGTGTTTTCCAACTTGAATCGCCGCCAATGAGAGCATTAATGCGTTCACTTGCACCTTCGAAGTTT